>DATLOW010000001.1:0-7331 GCA_035536055.1 Paraburkholderia sp.
CAGGACCCGCGCATCGACACCCTGCGCGCGAAGATGGAATGCGTGGAAGACCCGCAGTTCACCAAGGACTACCACGACCCGGACAAGCGCTCGATCGCCAACGCGCTGACGGTCGAATTCACCGACGGCTCGACGCTCGACGAAGTGGTCGTCGAATACCCGATCGGCCACAAGCGCCGCCGCGCCGACGGCATTCCTTTGCTGGTCGCGAAGTTCAAGACCAACCTCGCGCGCCGTTTCCCGGCGAAGCAACAACAAGCGATCCTCGATGTGTCGCTGGACCAGGCAAAGCTCGAAGCGATGCCGGTCAATGAATACGTCGATCTGTACGTGATCTGAGCACGGCCCTCATGAAACAGGCCCGGTGCATCGCGCACCGGGCCTGTTTGTGTTTGCGCACGGCACGTATGCCGCGCATGCCACGCCCCGCTCAGCCTCGTGGCCGCGGCAGATAAGGCATCGGGTCGACCGGCTTGCCGTCGCGCCGCACTTCGAAGCCGAGCGACACGCGCGAATTGTTTTCGCTGCCCATCTCGGCAATCTGCTGGCCCTTGCGCACGATGTCGCCCATCTTGACCATCAGCTTGCGGTTATGCGAATAGGCGGTCAGGAAGTCCTTGTTGTGCTGGACGATAATCAGGCTGCCGTACTCGTTCAGACCGGTGCCCGCGTACATCACCTTGCCGTCGGCGGCGGCGCGCACCGGATCGCCGGACTTGCCGCCGATTTCGATGCCGCGCGTCTCGCCGGGCTGGAACGATTCGACGACATTGCCTTGCGCGGGCCACGCGAGCGACACGCCGTTTGCATGACGCGCCAGCGCCGCATGCACTTCGCGCACCTCTTCGGGACTGGGCGGATCGGCGGGCGGCGTCGGGGTGGCTGAGGCCGTGACCGCCGCGTCGGCTGCGTGCGCCGCCGAAGCCGGCGCGCCTGACGAAGCCGACGTGCCTGACGAAGCCGACGTGCCTGACGACGCCAACGTGCCTGACGACGCCGTCGCAGCAACAGGCGCCACGGCCGCAGCCTGCGCAGCAGCCCGGTCCGCTGCGGCCTGAGCCGCCGCGGTCGCATTGCGCGCCGCCTCCGGCGACGACACGATCAGCATCTGCCCGGGCTTCACATGCGCCGACGACTTCAGCCGGTTCCACGCCTGCAGTTGCTTGACGGTGATGTTATGGCTGCGCGCGATACGTTGCAGTGTGTCGCCGCGCCGCGCCCGGTACATAGCGGGCTGTACCGGCTTGACCGGCTTGGCGGCTTTGGGTGCGACAGGCGCTGGCGCTGCGGCGCTTTGCGCGGCCACCGTGGCATCGGCGGACGACACCGCCGCTGGCGACGGCGCAGTCCATGCCGGCGACGCGTTGCTATCCGCTGCGGCATCCTGCTGTCCGACATTCGCACAAGCTGCCAGCGCGCTTGCCAGCAGCCCGATTGCAACACTAACCACTGTCCTGTCGAAGCGACGTCTCGACATCTGCTACTCCATATGCTTCAGCATGCGCGGCGTCCGGGGGCATTGCCGCGCGGACCACCGGCGCCTGCCGTATTTGACGAAGCCGCGAAACATGCAGCGATCCTTCGTCAAAGGGGCCAGATCGGCGGTTAAATTCATGCTGAATTGTAAAGGGTGCGCGGCATCAAACAGGTCAATACCGAACACTTCGATACAAATCTTTAAATTGCGTATTGTGCGGCCGCCGCGCCGCGTGCCGGCACGTCGCAGGCCGGTCGCACGCAGCGCGTGGGCGCCTGCCTTCCTAACGGCAATTCGGCGCAAAACTTAAGACGCATAGACCGGCAGCCCCGATCGATCGCGCTGCGTAGCGCGAACAGCGCGCCGAATGCGCGCAGGCCGCCACGGCGAAATGCCGTGGCGGCCTGCTGTGCGTGCCAGTCTTCGTCGATTGAAGCGGCGCGCTGGACGGGTCGGCGCCCGCGGCATCCGCTTGCCTGTTTTCTTTAGTGCCCCGCCGCGCCCTCGCCGCGCTCGCTATCCAGATGAGCCAGCTGCGCGTCCGAGTAGCGCCCGCCGGACACCGCCTCCGCAGGCACCGCCGCCTCGATCCGCGCCAGTGCGTCGACATCGAGCCGCAGGTCGGTCGCCGCCAGCGCGTCGGCCAGCTGTTCGCGCCGCCGCGCGCCGATCAGCGGCACGATGTCGTCGCCGCGGCTGAGTGCCCAGGCCAGCGCCACTTGCGCCGGGTTGCTGCCGAGCCCGGCCGCCACCTCGCGCAGCGTTTCGACCAGCGCCAGATTGCGTTCGAGATTTTCGCCCTGAAAGCGCGGGCTGACGCTGCGGAAGTCGCGCTGCTGGCCGCGCTCCTTCGACCACTTGCCGCTCAGCAAACCGCGCGACAGCACGCCGTATGCGCTGACGCCGATGCCGAGCTCGCGGCACACCGGCAGGATGCCGTGCTCGATGCCGCGCGACATCAGCGAATACTCGATCTGCAGATCGGCGACCGGCGTCACTGCGTGCGCGCGGCGCAGCGTCTCCACGCCGACTTCGGACAGACCCAGATGCCGCACGTAGCCCAGCTTGACCAGATCCGCGATTGCGCCGGCTGTGTCTTCGATTGGCACTGCCGGGTCGAGTCGCGCCGGGCGGTAAATATCGATATAGTCTGTGCCGAGCCGGCGCAGCGAATAGGCAACGAAGTTGCGCAGCGCAGCCGGCCGCGCGTCGTAGCCGATCCAGCCGCCGGCCGGATCGCGCAGCGCGCCGAACTTCACGCTGAGCACCACCTGGTCGCGGCGGCGGCCGCGCAGCGCGTCGCGGATCAGCATTTCGTTGTCGCCCATGCCGTAGAAATCGCCGGTGTCGAGCAGCGTGATACCGGCGTCGAGCGCGGCGTGCAGCGTCGCGATGCCTTCGTCGCGGTCGGCCGGTCCATACATATCGGACATGCCCATGCAGCCGAGGCCGATGGCGGATACGGGCGGGCCTTGCCGGCCCAGTCGACGGATGTTCATGCGGTGCTCCGATCAGAAGTTCGTGGCTTGCGCGCAGCGCGCAAGCTCCGGTTGATTGGCGGGTTCGAAGCGCATTGTGCCCAGCCGGCGCGCGACGATAAACGGGCAGCGCTCGACCAGTCTGGTTGAGCGCGGTTAACAATGCGGCGCTGCGGCGTATGCGCGACGGGCGCGATCGCAGGCTGCCTCAAGGAGTTTTGCGGATGGATCATCTGCAGGCCATCAGGGTGTTCGTGCGGGTCGCGCAACTCGGCAGCTTCACCAAGGCCGCCGAACAGATGCAATTGCCGCGCCCGAGCGTCAGCAACGCCATCCAGTATCTGGAAGACCATCTGCGCGTGCGGCTCCTGCAACGCACCACGCGGCGCGTCGCGCTGACGTCCGAGGGCGCCGCGTATCACGCGCGCTGCGTGCGGGTGCTGGCCGATCTCGACGACGCCGAATCGCTGTTCGCCGACGTCGCATCGGGCCCGCGCGGCGCGGTGCGCATCGACCTGCCCGAGCGTCTCGCGCTGCATACGGTGATTCCCGCGCTGCCCGATTTCTTCGCGCGTTATCCGGATATCCGCCTCGTGCTGAGCGCGACCGACCGGATGATCGATCTGATCGAAGACGGCGTCGACTGTGCGGTGCGCATCGGCGAGCTTACCGACCTGTCGCTCGTCGCACGGCGCGTCGGTGTGTTCGAACAGGTGCAATGCGCATCGCCTGCCTATCTCGAGCGGCACGGCACGCCGGGTTCGCTCGACGAGCTCGCCGATCACGTCGCGGTCGGCTTTTTCTCGACCCGCACTGGCCGCGATCTCGACTGGGTATTCGACGTGGACGGTGAGCCGCGCGCGATCAGTCTGCGCAGCGCGGTGTCGGTCAATAGCGCGCATGCGTATGTCGGCTGCTGTCTGGCGGGGCTCGGCCTGTTGCAGGCGCCGCTGGCCAGCATGGAGCCGCTGATCGCGGCCGGACAGCTGGTTGAAGTGCTGCCCGGCTGCAAGGCGCGGCCGCTGCCAGTATCGATCGTGTTTCCGCAAGGACGGCATCTCGCACCGCGCGTGCGGATCGCCATCGACTGGCTCGCGCAGTTGATCGCCACCGCTTATCCGGAAACGGGCAAGCCGCGGCGTCGTACCAAGATGTCATCGTCAGAACGCTAACGAAAGATCTCGTCCGTGTCTCGGTTCAGCGAGGTTTGTTCACAATGGCGCTGAGGTTCTTATCCGCCGAATCGATTGGCAGTCGTCCTTCTACGCTAATTCCAAGACTTAATCAGATTGTTCTGATAGTGCATCCGCAGCACGCTCAGTAAGCTCCCAGACTCAACGCGCGGGCCGACCCACCCGATGGTTCACAAGCCGCGCGCCGTGCGGCAGTCTTCCGTCAGTGCAGTGCCGCTCACGCCGTTAGTTGGGAGTGCAACAAGATGAGCTTCGTCGAATTCACGCTGCGGCCGGCCGCGCCACCGGGCGCCGCGCCGCACGTCATCGGTATCGTGGTTTGCGACCAGTTTCCGCTGCTCGAAGCCGCACGCATCGCCGATGTATTCGACAAGGCCAATCGCCTGCATACCGGGCCGGTCCCCGCGCGGCGCTACCAGACCGTGTTTCTGTCGATGCACGGCGAGCACGTCAACAGCGCATCGCGGGTCGCCGTATTGACGCAAAAGCTGGCGGAGCCGCGCGCGTTGCGCGCGCTGTTCATCGCCAGCGGCCCGCAGACGCCGCAAGCCGCCCGCGACCTGAGTTTCGGCGCCTGGCTACGCGCCGCCGCGGCTCACCTCGGGTCGGTCTGCGCGATCGGCAACGGCGCGCTCGAAGCGGCGCTCGATACGGTGCGCGCCGATCTCGGCGCCGAGCTCGCGTGCCGCGTCGCGGCGCAGCTGGCCGAAGCCGCCCCGCAGATGCCCGCGGCAGCCGCGCTCGAGCATCAGTCGATCGGCCAGAAGATCCGCGATAGCGCGCGCTGGATCGCGCGCCATTGCGACAAGCCGATCACAGTCGCGGGGGCCGCACAGACGGCCAGCATGAGCGAGCGCTCTTATCTGCGGCATTTCCGTGCGGAGATGGGCGTGAAGCCGTCCGAATATCTGCGCCGCGTGCGGGTCGATCGGGCCTGTGCGCTGCTGGCCGCCAGCGACTTGCCGGTCGACAAGATCGCGCGGCGCTGCGGCCTGACTAGCGGCGAATGTCTCGCGCGGCTGTTCCGCCAGATCAAGCAGATCTCGCCGACCGAATATCGCGCGCGTGCGCAGCACCGCTCCGCCTGACGGGCGTGGCGCGCCAGCCGCTTGCACCTTGTTTACCAACTTGCCGGCGCGGTCCGCTTCAACGCGACGTAGCAACCTGACGTTTCAGCCTGACGTTGCACGCCGACGTCTCAATCCGACTTCACGCAGCACCATCATGTTCTCTTTCGCTTCACGTATTGCCGATTTCACGCTGATGCTGGGCGGCGCATGGCTCGCGCAGCGCATCGTGCTGGTCCAGCAGGCTTCCGGACCCTCGCCGGTCGACAACCTGTACCCGTTGCTGGCGCTGGCGCTCGGGCTGCTGGTGATCGATCTGTGCGGCGTTTACCGTCACTGCGGCACCGAATCCGCGACGCGCTCGGCGGCACGCACGCTGTGCGCCTGGTTGCTCGCACAACTGATCGCCGATCTGTGCACCCAGGGCTTTCCGGATGTCGGCTTGCGCGGCAAGGCATTCGCCGGCTGGGCGCTGGCGGTCGGCAGCGCGCTGGCGCTTGGGCGCTATCTGACATATGCGCTGCGGCGCGCACTGCGCAGGCGCGGCTATCGCCGCACCGCGGTGGCACTGGTGGCGTCCGGCGCCGAGCGCAGCACGCTTGCAGCGCGCTTTGCCGGGCAGCGCGACTTGGCTTACTCGCTCGAACTGCTGTTCGATCCGGCGCTCGAACGCGATCAGCCGATCGACGGCATTCCCGCGGTGACAGAACTCGCATCGTTCGTGCAGCTGGTGCGCGCATATCGCATCCGCGAACTGTGGATCGCCGACCAGACGCCGCGGCAGGCCTGTATCGAGCCGCTGGTCGATGTGTTTCGCGACGACTTCATCAATATTCGCGTGGTGCCTGCGCTGTGCGGCCGCACCCAGTTGACGCCCGGCATCGCCGACTGTCTGGGCCTGCCGTTGCTCAATCTGGTCGCCGCACCCGAGCAAGGCTGGCGCGCGCTGCCGAAGGCAATCTTCGACCGCAGCTTCGCGTTGTGCGCGCTGATCGCACTGGCGCCGCTGCTGGCGGCGATCGCCGTGGCGGTCAAGTGTTCGTCGCCGGGGCCGGTGCTGTTCCGGCAGGCGCGCAAAGGCATCAACGGACAGGTATTTGCGATCTACAAGTTTCGCAGCATGTATCAGGGCGCCGATCGGCCGGGCACCGTCACCCAGGCGCGCCGCAACGATGCGCGTGTGACGCGCGTCGGACGCTTTCTGCGCAGCACCAGTCTCGACGAGCTGCCGCAGTTCATCAACGTGTTGAAGGGCGACATGTCGGTGGTCGGACCGCGGCCGCATGCGGTCGAGCACGACGAGTACTACAAGGACCTGGTCGAGCACTACATGTACCGCTACCGGATCAAGCCCGGCATCACCGGCTGGGCGCAGGTGAACGGCTATCGCGGCGAAACCGAGCGGGTGGAAAAGATGGCGGCGCGTGTGATGCTCGATATTCACTATATCCAGCACTGGACGCTGTGGCTCGATCTGAAGATCGTCGGGATGACGGTGCTCAAAGGGTTTGCGGGCCAAAGCGCGTACTGAGCGTAGTGAACGCGGACGGGATGCGCCGCGATGCGCCGTATCGCACGATGGCGATGCGATACGCGGCCCCGCCTCTGCCCGATCAGCGCTCGAACAACGTATCGCCGACCCGCAGCAACGCGTGCCACACCAGCAGCAAACCCAGCAGCACCAACCCGCAACCCATCCGCACGACAGCGTTAAAACCGGAGAAAATGCCTTTGTTCATATCCTGCTTCCGACGGACGCGCGGCCTGCGCGATTTATCTCGAAAAGAGCTTAGCATGCGGCCCAGGTCGCAGGCTTTGCAAGCGCCGCAAGCGCAGCGGTCGTCGCAAGCGCAGCAGCAGCCGCAACTGCAGCAGCAGCCGCAACCGCAGCAACCGCAGCAATCGCCGCAAGCGCAGCAGTCAGCGCAAGCGCAGCAGTCGTCGCAAGCGCTGCGATCGCCGCCATCGCGACAAGCGCCGCCATCACCGCAAGTGCCGCAGACGGCACGGCGAGCCGCGCCCGACCCCAATGCCACCCATGACCGCTTGCAATGCCATCCCACGCGCCAGCCTACCGGCATCGGCTGGCGTTACCGCACCGTCGCCCTGCTCGTCG
>DATLOW010000002.1:0-11846 GCA_035536055.1 Paraburkholderia sp.
GCTGGTGTCGTGGAACGGCGGCGGCTTCGATCTGCCGGTGCTGCACTACCGCGCGCTGGTGCACGGCATTGCCGCGAGCCGCTACTGGGACCTCGGCGAAGAAGACCGCGATTTCAAGTGGAACAACTACATCAGCCGCTACCACTCGCGGCACACCGACCTGATGGACCTGCTCGCGATGTATCAGGCGCGCGCCAATGCGCCGCTGGATGCGCTCGCCAAGCTGTGCGGCTTTCCCGGCAAGCTCGGCATGGACGGCGGGCAGGTGTGGCAGGCGTTTCGCGAAGGGCGCATCGAAGAGATCCGCAATTATTGCGAAACCGATGTGGTGAATACCTATTTGCTGTATTGCCGCTTTCAGCTGATGCGCGGCGGCTTCTCCACGCAGGAGTACGCGGATGAAATCGCGTTCGTGAAGAAGTCGCTTGCAGAAGAGCCGGCGCCGCACTGGGCCGAATATCTGGCCGCCTTCGATAGCGAAGTCTGAGGTCCGCCGGCTTCGCTTCGCGGCTGTCGGCACCGTCCGCACCGCGTCCGCACCGTCGCCCATGCTGCAGCGCGGACCACCGGCCGCGCCGTCTTCAATCCCTTTCGCCGCAACCCTCAGTCGATTTCAAGCACGATCGGCTGATGATCGGATGCGCGCGTCGCACCATCGATGTCGCAGCTGCGCAGCCGGCTGCGCAAGTCTTCGGTAACGAACACGAAGTCGCAGGTGAGCGGCCCGTCCGACCATTGTTCGGTATCGTAGACGCCCGCCGTATGCGGCGGCGTCGCGCCCGGATGCAGCGCGGTCCACGCATCGATAAACGCGGGGCTGCCTTCGAGCGGCTCGAGCATGCGCCGGTACGCTTCGCTGTCGTACGCGCTGTTGAAGTCGCCGCAGACAATCGCGCTGACTGGCCGCGCGGTGTCGGTAAACGGGCCGATCGCGTTTTCGGCGGCGGCCGGGCGCGCTGCATGCGCAGCCGCTTCCTGCTGGATGCGCCGCAGCGCGTCGACCTGCGCGAGCCGCTGCGGCAGCGAATAGAACTCCAGATGCGTGACGATCACCCGCAGCGGCCCGCGCGGCGCACGCAACACCGCTTCCAGCGCGACCCGCTGCATCGACGGCGCATCCGGGTCGGCCGGCCACGGCAGCGAATGGCGGATCACCCGCTCGACCGGCAGCCGCGTCGCCAATGCATTGCCGAACTGGCGGCGCGGCGCGCTCGGACCGTCGAGCTTCAGCGGCGCGAGATCCGCGCCGATCGCGTCGAGCACCGTAAAGCCCGGCAACTCGTCGGCCAGCTCGGCGAACTGGTCGTCGCCCGGGTGACCGGCCAGCACATTGAAGCCGCGCGTCACCTCCTGCATGCACAGCACGTCGAAATCGGCGAGGCGGCGCGCCTCGCCGATCATGCGCGGGAGGCTCACGTCGCCGCGGGCGCCGCGTCCCCACTGGACATTCCAGCTGATCAGTCGCATCGTCAAATCTCCGTCGGGGTTGGCCGTTCGTCTACAATCTCGCCTTTACTTCACAGTTTGTCAGGAAGTTGCTGGTGTCTGAAACTGCTCCCCATACCGTTCCCGCCGACGCGCCGCGCAAGACGAAAAAGCGCGCATCGCGTGCCACCGGCGCTCAGGCGCCAGGCGCCGCGCCCGTCACCGCGCCCGCGCTCGATATCGAATCGCTCGACATGGAGGCGCGCGGCGTCGGCCGCACCGTGACCGACGACGGCACGCCGGGCAAGGTGATCTTCGTCGAAGGCGCGCTGCCCGGCGAGCGCGTCACCTATTCGAGTTACAGAAAGAAGCCTAGTTTCGAACAGGCGCAAGTGGTCGACATCCTGCAGGAAAGCGTGATTCGTACCAGCCCGAAGTGCGCGTTCTTCGGCACCTGCGGTGGCTGCTCGATGCAGCATCTGGACGTGCGCGCGCAGATCGCGGTCAAGCAGCGCGTGCTGGAGGACAACCTTGCGCATCTGGCGAAACTGCGCGCGGAAACGATGTTCCGGCCAATTCACGGGCCGTCGTGGGGCTACCGCTATCGCGCGCGCCTGACGGTGCGCAACGTGATGAAAAAGGGCGGCGTGCTGGTCGGCTTTCACGAGCGCAAAAGCAGCTACGTGGCCGACATGACGAGCTGCGAAGTGCTGCCGCCGCACGTTTCGGCGCTGCTGGTGCCGCTGCGGCGGCTGGTCGAGGCGCTGTCGATTCGCGAGCGCATGCCGCAGATCGAGCTGGCGGTCGGTTCATCGGTGACGGCGCTGGTGCTGCGCGTGCTCGAACCGATCAACGCGGCCGATGAAGCGCTGCTGCGCGCGTTTGCCGACGAGCACTACGTGCAGTTCTGGCTGCAGCCGAAAGGGCCGGACTCGGTCGTGCCGTTCTATCCGCTAGACCGGCAGCTCGATTACACGCTGCCCGAGTTCGGCATTCGCATGCCGTTCATGCCGACCGATTTCACCCAGGTGAACCACCAGATCAACCGCGTGCTGGTCGGCCGTGCGTTGCGACTGCTCGCGCCGCAAAAGGGTGACCGCGTGCTCGACCTGTTCTGCGGTATCGGCAATTTCACGCTGCCGCTGGCGCGGCTCGCGCGCGAAGTAGTCGGCATCGAAGGCAGCGAAGCGCTGACCACGCGTGCGCTGGCGAACGCGAAGGAAAACGGCGTGGACGGCCATACGTCGTTTGCGTGCCGCAATCTGTTCGAAGTGAGCGCCGACGATATGCGCGCGCTCGGACCGTTCGACAAGTTCCTGATCGATCCGCCGCGCGAAGGGGCACTGGCGGTATCGAAGGCGCTGGCGGACATCGCGCAGAGCGGCGAGGGTGCGTTGCCGCGACGCATTGTCTACGTATCGTGCAATCCCGCCACACTGGCGCGCGATGCCGGGCTGCTGGTGCATGAGGCCGGTTATCGGCTGAAAGGCGCGGGGGTGGTCAATATGTTCCCGCACACGTCGCACGTCGAGTCGATCGCGCTGTTCGAGCGCGATTGACGCACACATACAGCGCTTGCGACGTCGCGCGCGGCGGTTCCCGTCACTCGTCGCGAACCGCAAGCACGAAGACGCACGCTCAGGTGACAACCAACAAAAAAGCCACGGCATGCCGTGGCTTTTTTGATTGACCGCGTGGCGCTCAGAACTGCCACCACGACTTTTCCTTGCCCGGTCGCGCGTGGCCCGTGATGTACGGGCTGTCGGGGAACGTGCCGGCCAGCACACGTTTGGTGTCGTCGGCGAGCTGCGGCTGATCGAGCTTGTCGTACGACAGCCACATGATGTGCAGCGCGTCTTCAATGGCCGGTGCGTTCTTGTATTCCTTGATCGCCAGCTGTGCGCGGTTGATGGCCGCGACATACGCACCGCGCCGGTAGTAGTAATCGGCCGCATGCACTTCGTGCGAGGCCAGCGCGTTTACGATGTAACGCATGCGCTGAGCCGCATCCGGCGCGTACTTGCTTTGCGGATATTTGTCGACCACCACCTTGAACGCGTCATACGACTCGCGCAGCGACTTCGGGTCGCGCTCGCTCATGTCCTGGCCGGAGAAGCGGCCAAACAGACCGAGGTCGTCGTTGAAGTGGATCATGCCCTTCAGGTAGTACGCATACGCGATGTCCGGGTGATCCGGGTGCAGCTGGATGAAACGGTCGACCGCCTGGTCGGCCGCGGCGGTTTCGCTGTCCTTCCAGTTGCAGTACGCGACGTTGATCTGCGCCTGCTGCGCGAAGTGGCCGAACGGGTCGCGGCCTTCGAGTGCCTCGAAGTATTTCGCGCATTTGCCCCAGTCGCTGCCCGACATCGCGTCCTGGGCCTCCGTATATAATTTGTTGTTGGTCCACGTGGCCGTTTCGTCGGTCTTCTCGGGCAGGCCGTGGCAGGCTGCCACCAGCGCGACGGCCGACAGGCACGCGATATATCGGGCCACGCGCAGCGCCGTGCGCTGCACCGTTTCCCCCACCGTGTTGCGGGCCGCTCTTTGGC
Organism: Paraburkholderia sp.; assembly: GCA_035536055.1. Lineage (GTDB taxonomy): Bacteria > Pseudomonadota > Gammaproteobacteria > Burkholderiales > Burkholderiaceae > Paraburkholderia. The sequence continues at coordinate 3,975 of DATLOW010000002.1, forward strand.
GCGCTGCTGCCCTTTGGGCCATATTGGTAATAATGTTCAAGGCTCGCATTTTCCAGTCCAGCTTCACGTCAAGCGCTTTTACGTCCAGGTAACCAGTCTCGATGACCCGCTCAAATACTCCGCGTGCCGCAGCCGGCGCACGGAATAGCGACAAAGATTATAGCCGATGCGCGCAGCCCTCCAACGCACCGGCAGCCGATGCAGCCGCTTCTTCCGCTACGTTCGGCAACCATGCCGCTACCGGCACGCGCGCCGATGCAGCCGGCACAACCACAGCAGGCGATGCGCCGCGCGTCGTCACGGTGCCGCCCGGACTGGCCGGCGAGCGGCTCGACAAGGTGCTCGCCAAAGTGTTTCCCGAGTTCTCGCGCAGCCGGCTGCAAAGCTGGATCGAGGCGCAGCGCGTGCGCGTCGACGGCGCGCCGGCGAAGATCCGTCAGCCGGTGCCGCTCGGCGCGACCATCGAGCTGGTGCCCGATCTGCTGCCCGAACAGCTGGCATTCACCGCCGAGCCGGTGCCGCTCGAAATCGTCTATGAAGATGACACGCTGGTCGTGATCGACAAGCCGGCCGGGGTGGTCGTGCATCCGGCCGCGGGCAACTGGAGCGGCACCGTGCTGAACGGCTTGCTGCATCGCTACGGCGACGCTGCCGCCGGCCTGCCGCGCGCGGGCATCGTGCACCGGCTCGACAAGGAGACCTCAGGGCTGATGGTGGTGGCGCGCACGCTCGCTGCGCAGACCGATCTGGTGCGTCAGCTGCAGGCACGCACGGTCAAGCGCCGCTATGCCGCGCTGGTGTGGGGGCGCGTGCCGGACGAAGGCACCATCGATGCACCGATCGGCCGCGACCCGCGCGAACGCACGCGCATGGCGGTGGTGACCGGCGCGTCGGGCAAGCCCGCGCGCACGCATTTTCGTCGAGTCGACACCGTGGTGTGGCAAGGTCAGCCGGTGTCGGCGATTCATTGCGATCTCGAAACGGGGCGTACGCATCAGATCCGCGTCCACTGCGCGCATGTCGGCCATCCGCTGCTGGGTGACCCGGTGTATGGCCGCGCGCGCGGCAAGCGCTCGGTGACGCCGCTGCCGGACGGCTTTGCGCGCCAGGCGCTGCATGCGTGGCGTCTTGGCCTGATTCATCCGGCCAGCGGCCGCGCGATGCAATGGCGCGCGGACCTGCCGGACGACATGGCGGCCCTGTGCGCGGCGCTCGGCTTCACGCGCGACGACGCCGGCGAGTTCGGCGACGAAGACGCCGACTATGCCGACGACGGCGACGAGGCCTACGACGACGCTGCAGACAGCGGCGACATCGAAGACTGGGACGACGATGCGGACGAAGACGATACACGCGACTGAACGCGAACGCGGCGGCCGGATGCACAGCGAGGCGCCGCGACGTTGACTGCGCAAGGCGAGGCGGCGTGGGCCGGGTTTGGCGCGAGCGATGCGCGCGGCCGAACCCGAACTGGAGGGCGGCAACGGTGCTACGGGCGGTAAGCGGCAGCAGAATCCGTCCGAACCCGTACGAAACCATACGAAACCATACGCACCCGGCCACGCGGACAACCCAACGCCGCGCCCGCAACCGATCACACAACAAACCACAACGAGGATCCACCCCGAATGCCAGCGCCCTTGACCTACGCGGACCTGCTGCAACCCGACTGGCACGCCGCGCCGCGCGTGCGCGCGCTGATCACGACACGCAACGGCGGTGTCAGCCAGCCGCCTTACGGCGCGTGGCGCGACGGCGCCGATCTGCCCGGCGGTCTGAACCTCGGCCGGCGCTCGGGCGACGTGCCGGAGCATGTCGAAGCGAACCGTGCGCGGCTGCTTGCGCTGGCCGGCGTCAATGAAGCGGCATGGCTCGAACAGATCCACAGCGCGACGATCGTCAGCGCCGATGAAGTGCTCGCCAATGCACGCGCGGGCGGTGCGCCGGTGCGCGCCGACGCGAGCGTGACCGGCCAGCCTGGCAACGTATGCGTCGTGATGGCGGCAGACTGCATGCCGGTGCTGTTCTGCGACCCGCAAGGGCGCGCGGTGGGCGCGGCGCACGCAGGCTGGCGCGGCCTTGCCGCGGGCATCGTCGAAGCGACTGCGCAGCGTGTGGCGGAACTGGCGGGCGCGGACCCGGCCACCCTGCATGCGTACCTCGGCCCGTGCATCGGACCGACTGCATTCGAAGTGGGCAGCGACGTGCGCGACGCCTTTCTCGACGCTGCGCCGGCTGCGCAGCGCGATGCGACCGCACACGCGTTCGCGCCGCGCGCCGGTGTGCCGGGCAAGTACTTCGCGGATCTGCCGGCGCTGGCGCGGCTGCGGCTCGCGCCGCTCGGACTCATGCACATCAGCGGCGGCGAGCAATGCACGTACACGCTGCGCGAACGCTACTACTCATACCGGCGCGACCACGTGACCGGCCGCATGGCCGCGCTCGTGTGGCTGGCCGAGTAAGTCTTTGCGGCGCGGGCAAGCTTTCCGTATGCGGCGGCGCGGCAGCCGCGTGCCTGCGCACGGTCCGGCGCGAGGCTCGCATGCTGCATCGGATGGCCGCGTCGCACAGCCCGCGCAGCGCCTCCTGACGGTCTCGATGCCGGCGCGGGCGGGACTTTTTTGCTGCGCTGCGCAAACCCACCGCGCGCCTGGCGCCTGCCTTCACCGGCCTGACGGGCAGCGCCGCGCATCAGTCCGCCGGCCCCCCGGAAAACCCTGATCGCACGGGCTGTGTGTCCGAAACGCACGGCCTGCGTCGCGCGCCCGCGTAGCAGCGTTCCCTTACATGGGGAAAACGATAATTAAAAAAATATCGCACTGCGGCAAAATCGGGAACAAGCATTGACATGCCTTGCAATGGGGCGCAAGAATGTTTCCCACCAATGGGACAGGGCGTGACGAGGCGCGAGCGAGCGCCGCCCGTGCGCGAAGGTACCTGCCTCTCAATCCGTCCGCGAGGACTCACCGGTAAAAGCAGGTATGGTGGCAGCTCAACACTCCTCGACTTCCTCACGCACGAACACTTCTTCGGATCGCACGCAACAGCAGGCGGGCGCGGACGCCGCCGGGGTTCAGCAACTATTCGACGCATGGATGAATGCATGGCGCACGCTGGGTGCGCCGGCCGCGGCAAGCGGCAACCCGTTCACCGTGCCGCCGCTGCCCGACTTCAGCAAGGCCGCCGCCGGCATGCCGCAGCTGGCCGAGCAGTTCGAGCAATTCGCGAGGCAGTTCGGCCAGGTGCCGTTCAATGCGGCCGGGCAGCCCGGCCTCGGCCAACCCGGTATGGCCCAGGCTTTCATGGGCCAGCCTTTTATGGGCCAGGCATTTGCACAGCCGTTCGCGCAATTCGCGAACCTGAAGCTGCCGCAACTGCCGAATCTGCCGACCGCGGCGATTCCGCCGCAACGCCTGCAACGCTTGCAGTCCGACTATTCGCGCGAGGCGATGCAACTGTTCCAGCAGGCCACGCAGGCATCCGCTGCGATTCCCGAACTGAAGGACCGGCGCTTTAGCGCGGAAGCCTGGAAAACCACCCCTATCTACGCGTACACGGCCGCGTGGTATCTGCTGAACGCACGCTATCTGCAGGAACTGGTCGACGCGCTCGACACCGATCCGAAAACCCGCGAGCGCATCCGCTTCGCGGTTCAGCAATGGACCGCGGCCGCGTCGCCGAGCAACTTCTTCGCGCTCAATCCGGAGGCGCAGAAAACGCTGCTCGACAGTCACGGCGAAAGCCTGCGCCAGGGCGTGATGAACCTGCTGGCCGACATGCAGCGCGGCAAGATCTCGCAGACCGACGAATCGCGGTTCGTGGTCGGCAAGAATCTCGCGACCACCGAAGGCTCGGTCGTGTTCGAGAACGAGCTGATCCAGCTGATCCAGTACAAACCGCGCGCCGCGTCGGTGCGCGAGCGGCCGCTGTTGATCGTGCCGCCATGCATCAACAAGTTCTATATTCTCGATCTGCAGCCGGAGAACTCGCTGGTCGCGCATGCGCTCGATGCCGGCCACCAGGTGTTTCTGGTTTCGTGGCGCAATGCGGACGCGTCGATCGCGCACAAGACGTGGGACGACTACGTCGAGGAAGGCGTGCTCACCGCCATCGATACGACGCGGCAGATCAGCGGTCGTGAGCAGATCAACACGCTCGGCTTCTGCGTCGGCGGCACGATGCTCGCCACTGCGCTCGCGGTGGCCGCGGCGCGTGGCGAACATCCGGCCGCGTCGATGACGCTGCTCACCGCGATGCTCGACTTCGGCGATACCGGCGTGCTCGACGTGTTCGTCGACGAGGCGCACGTGCAGATGCGCGAGCAGACCATCGGCGGCAAGAACGGCACGCCGCCGGGCCTGATGCGCGGCCTCGAATTCGCCAATACGTTCTCGTTTTTGCGGCCCAACGACCTCGTGTGGAATTACGTGGTCGACAATTATCTGAAGGGCCGCACGCCGATGCCGTTCGATCTGCTGTACTGGAACAGCGATTCGACGAGCCTGCCCGGCCCGATGTACGTCTGGTATCTGCGCAACACGTATCTGGAAAACAGCCTGCGCGAGCCGGGCAAGCTCAGCGTATGCGGCGAGCCGGTGGACCTGTCGCGCATCGACGTGCCGACCTTTATCTACGGTTCGCGCGAAGACCATATCGTGCCGTGGCAAACCGCGTACGCGTCGGTGCCGCTGTTGACCGGCCCGCTGAAGTTCGTGCTGGGTGCGTCGGGCCATATCGCTGGCGTGATCAATCCGCCCGCGAAGAACAAGCGCAGCTACTGGAGCCTCGAAGGCGAAGCGAAGAACCTGCCCGAGAGCGCCGACGACTGGCTCGACGTCGCGAGCGAAACGGCAGGCAGCTGGTGGCCCGCCTGGACGGCGTGGCTCGACCAGTACGGCGGCAAGAAAGTGAAGCCGCGCGCCGAAGCCGGTTCCGCCGAATTCCCGGTGATCGAACCGGCGCCTGGCCGTTACGTGCAGCAGCGCGAATAGCACGCCGGCCTCGCAGCGGCGCAGCGAGTTGCATCGAAGCAGGCAGCAGTGTCAGCCAGCGGGCTGACGGACCGGATCTTTAACTTGACGGGATAGCACGGCGCAGTGGCTGTGTGCCCCGGAGGAAATGGAAATGACTGACGTAGTGATCGTATCGGCAGCCCGTACGGGTGTCGGCAAATTCGGTGGGTCGCTGGCGAAGATCGCTGCGCCCGAACTCGGCGCCACGGTGATTCGCGCAGTGCTCGAACGCGCGGGTGTGAAGCCCGAGCAGATCAGCGAAGTCATCATGGGCCAGGTGCTGACCGCGGGCTCGGGCCAGAACCCGGCGCGCCAGGCGCTGATCAAGGCGGGCCTGCCGCACATGGTGCCCGGCATGACCATCAACAAGGTGTGCGGCTCGGGCCTGAAGGCCGTGATGCTCGCCGCCAACGCCATCATCGCGGGCGACGCGGAGATCGTCGTCGCCGGCGGTCAGGAAAACATGACTGCCGCGCCGCACGTGCTGCCGGGCTCGCGCGACGGCTTCCGGATGGGCGATGCGAAGCTGATCGACAGCATGATCGTCGACGGCCTGTGGGACGTATACAACCAGTACCACATGGGCGTGACCGCAGAGAACGTCGCGAAGGAACACGGCATCACGCGCGAACAGCAGGACGCGTTCGCCGCCCTTTCGCAAAATAAGGCGGAAGCCGCACAGAAGTCCGGCCGCTTCGATGATGAAATCGTGCCGATCATGATTCCGCAAAAGAAGGGCGATCCGGTCGCGTTCAAGAGCGACGAGTTCGTGCGCCACGGCGTCACCGCCGAGTCGCTCGCGAGCCTGAAGCCGGCCTTCTCGAAGGAAGGCACGGTGACGGCGGCCAACGCATCGGGCATCAACGACGGCGCCGCGGCGGTGGTCGTGATGTCGGCGAAGAAGGCCGAAGCGCTCGGCCTCACGCCGCTCGCGCGTATCAAGGCCTACGCGAACGCGGGGGTCGATCCGAAGGTGATGGGCATGGGCCCGGTGCCGGCTTCGCGCCGCTGCCTCGAGCGCGCCGGCTGGAGCGTTGGCGATCTGGATCTGATGGAAATCAATGAGGCGTTTGCGGCACAGGCGCTGGCGGTGCACAAGCAGATGGGCTGGGACACGTCGAAGGTCAACGTGAACGGCGGCGCGATCGCGATCGGCCACCCGATCGGCGCATCGGGCTGCCGGATTCTGGTCACGCTGCTGCACGAGATGCAAAAGCGCGACGCAAAGCGCGGCCTCGCATCGCTGTGCATCGGCGGCGGCATGGGCGTGGCGCTGGCGCTCGAGCGTCCGTGACGAGGTAGGCCGCGGGCGGCTTCGGCATCGGAGACAGGCCAGGCCGCCCGCGCGGTTCGCCGCCGCGAGGCCGCGTCGGCATGGCAGCGTGACTGCCATGCCGACGCCTCCCGCGCGGCGAAGAGGGAGCAGCTAGGTTAAGCGGGGAGTTGCCGGACGGCGCTTCCGCAAACGATAACGGAGTCAGATTTATGTCACAGCGAATTGCATACGTAACGGGCGGCATGGGCGGCATCGGCACGAGCATTTGCCAGCACCTCGCCAAGCAAGGCTTCAAGGTGATCGCCGGCTGTGGCCCGAACTCGCCGCGCCGCGTGAAGTGGCTCGAAGATCAGAAGGCGCTCGGTTTCGAGTTCGTCGCGTCGGAAGGCAACGTCGGCGACTGGGATTCGACCAAGGCGGCGTTCGACAAGGTCAAGAGCGAAGTCGGCGAGATCGACGTGCTGGTCAACAACGCGGGCATTACGCGCGACGTCGTGTTCCGCAAGATGACGCACGAAGACTGGACCGCTGTGATCGACACCAACCTGACGAGCCTGTTCAACGTCACGAAGCAGGTGATCGACGGCATGGTCGAGCGCGGCTGGGGCCGCATCATCAACATCTCGTCGGTGAACGGCCAGAAAGGTCAGTTCGGTCAAACGAACTATTCGACCGCGAAGGCCGGCATTCACGGCTTCACGATGTCGCTCGCGCAGGAAGTGGCCACCAAGGGCGTCACGGTGAACACCGTGTCGCCAGGCTACATCGGCACGGACATGGTGAAGTCGATTCGCCCTGATGTGCTGGAAAAGATCGTCGCGACGATTCCGGTGCGCCGTCTCGGCTCGCCGGAAGAAATCGGCTCGATCGTCACGTGGCTGGCTTCGGAAGAATCCGGCTTTGCGACGGGCGCCGACTTCTCGCTGAACGGCGGTCTGCATATGGGCTGAGCCGCGCCGCCTCCCGCGGAGCGTGCGGGAGCAGCAAGGTTCAGGTGTTTTCGGCGGCGTCTCGCGCGGGCAACTCCGTTGCGTGCGAAGGGCGCCGTTTCCGCGCTGTGTTGGCGCTCAAAGGCGTTACATGACCACTACTACAAAGAAAACAGCCGAACGACTCATTAAGAAATATCCGAACCGTCGACTGTACGATACGGAGACTAGCACCTATATCACGCTGACTGACGTCAAGCAGCTGGTGCTGGATCAGGAGGACTTCAAGGTCATCGATGCCAAGAGCAACGAGGACCTGACGCGCAGCATCCTGCTGCAGATCATCCTCGAAGAGGAGAGCGGTGGTCTGCCGATGTTCTCGTCGCTGATGCTGTCGCAGATCATCCGCTTCTACGGCCACGCGATGCAGGGCATGATGGGCACGTACCTGGAGAAGAATATCCAGGCGTTCATCGATATCCAGAACAAGCTCGCGGACCAGTCGAAGGGCCTTTACGAAGGCAAGACGATGAACCCCGAGGTCTGGTCGCAGTTCATGAACATGCAGGCGCCGATGATGCAGGGGATGATGACCAGCTACATCGAGCAGTCGAAGAACATGTTCGTGCAGATGCAGGAGCAGATGCAGAACCAG
>DATLOW010000003.1:0-8166 GCA_035536055.1 Paraburkholderia sp.
GGCCGCGCGTTCGTGCAGGCGCAGAAGTTCGGCGCGCACGTCGGCATTCCGATGAAGGTCAAGGCGCTGCATTGCGACGAAAGCCCGCATCGGCTGGAAATGACCTGCAACAAGGGCTTCCACCTCGGCGACATCCGCTCGCATTCGATCGTGATCGCCAGCGGCGCTGTGTATCGGCGGCCCAAACTCGAAGGGCTCGAAGCGCTCGACGGCCGCGGCGTCTACTACTGGGCGTCGCCGGTCGAAGCGAAGCTGTGCAAGCATCAGGAAGTGGTGGTGGTGGGCGGCGGCAATTCGGCCGGCCAGGGCATCGTCTATCTGGCTTCGCACTGCGCGCATATCCACGTGCTGATTCGCCGCAGCGGCTTCGAAGCGACGATGTCGCGCTATCTGATCGACCGCATCCGCTCGCTGCCGAACGTGACTGTGCATCCGCACAGCGAAGTCGGCTGGCTTGAAACGGACGACGGCGGCCTCTCGACGATCGGCCTGAAGGCGCCGCTCGCAAACGGCGTGGACCGTTTCGACGTGCGGCATCTGTTCCTGTTCACCGGTGCGGATCCGAACACCGGATGGCTGCGTACCTGCGGCGTGCAGCTCGATGCGAAAGGCTTCGTGCTGACCGGTGCGGATTCGGCCTGCGATCTGGAAACCACCGTGGAAGGCGTGTATGCGATCGGCGATGCGCGCGCCGGTTCGACCAAGCGGGTGGCAGCCGCCGTGGGCGAAGGCGCGGCGGTCGTCGCGCAGATCCATCAGATGCTGGCTGCGCGCTCCGGAGAGGCAGTGGTTGCGCTAGGCGCGTAACGGCGCGGCGCACGCGCCGCAGGCGTTGCGTGCGCGTCCGCGCGCGTTATGCCCAGCGTTAAGCCCCGCGTGCCGCTGTCACGCGCCTCGCGTACGCCACATACGTTACGCGCCTCGCGCGTCGCGCACGGCCTCGCGTGCATTGTGAGCGCCGCGCGCTACGTCAACGCTCGATCTTGTGCCGCAATTCGCGCGCCGTTTCGAGCAGACCTTCATAGCCCGAGCGCGCATGCTCGGGCAGATCGGGGTCGCCCACCAGCGTGCCGAGCGTTTCGATCAGGCTATACAGAATGCCGCGCGCCGCGCTCGCCGCGATATGGCCGGACTGCACCATTTCGCCGACGTGCGTCACCGCTGCATCGAGGTGCTCGAGATCGGGTTTGTCGTCTACCTGCTTCGGGTCGGGAGCGTCGCCGGTCATGATGGTTTCCGTAGTGCCTGGCTGGTGGAAGAACGGTCATTTCGTTATATACCGACATCGCGCGCTAGTCTACGCGCGCAATGCCGCATAACCGATGCCCGCTGTACCGGGCGCGCGCCATGCGTTACGGCTTCCACTGGTACATCAGGATTTTCGCGCGCGCATCATCTTCGACAAGAATGTCGTACTCGCCGTTCGCGCGCAGCGTCGCGCTGATGCCGAGTTCCACGTCCACCTGGCCGCTGGTCTTGCCGACGTTCGCATCGGGCGTCATAGAGCCGACCAGTTGCCCGCTGCGCGCGTCGTACACGGTGATCCTCTGCGTGTACAACTCTGCCACGAACAGATAGTTGCCCGCGGTCGCCACGCCAACCGTCGTGACCGGCGGATTGACCTGGGTATTCCACGGCAACGAAATCACGTACTGCGGCGTGGCCGTGCCCGAGCTCCAGTTGTCGTAACGCGCGAGCACTGGGCCGGCTTCCTTCCAGCGCGACGCATCATACGGAATCGCCGCGGTAAAACCGGAGATGTACATCGTGTCGGTTTCCGGTACGTACAGCACGCGGCCGATGCGCGTGAACGGCGCCGGCATCGGGAAGCTCTTCGCCGCCGAGTATTGATAGATCGGATTGCCGAGCGAATCGAAACCCTGCAGCGGCAGTTCGCGCACGCCGCTCAATGGCGTGCCGAACCACACATTGCCGAGCGTATCGACCCAGATAAAGCTGTTGCCGATCTTGCTGCCGGTCGACGGATTACCGGTGAACTCGTTGGCGTCGATATGACCGTCGCCGTTCAGATCGCGCCACATCCATTCGCCGACCGCCGGCTGGCCCGCCGGAAAGCCGCCTGCAATCGGCGTTTCGGCGAACATGCCCGACGGAATCGCCGCGTTGCCGTGCGCGGTGTCGAAGCGGTACACGTACAGCTCGTGCGAATACGGATCGAGCGTGTACAGGTAAGGCCGGTTGCCGTTCAGGCGCCGCACCAGCGGTTGGCCGCGCACGTTGCGACCGATGTGCAGCGACGGATCGCCGGGATAGAAGAAGCGGTCGACGGTGAAGGCCGAATAGGTCCACTGATGGCCGGTCGGCTTGGTCCAGTCGATCGTGAAGATCTTCGAGCCGGTGTAGATCGTGTTCTGCGATGCCGGATCGAACGTTGCGCTATCAACGAACAGCAGGCCGTCGAGTTCCCATTTGAGCGCGCGTGACACGCCCGCAAAGCTTTGCAGCACCGCGCCCGAGCCTACCGATGCGGACGCGAGCGCACGCGGCCCCTCGCCGTTCTGTGCGACGTACAGGTTGCCCGCCGAATCGAAACCGATTCCGGTAATGCCGTTAAAGCGCCCGGCGCCGGTCGTCCCCGCCGCAGCGTGGAAGATGCCGCTCGCGGTGCCGACCGATGCGGCGGCCTGGGTCTGCCCGCTCGCCGACTTGTTGTAGACCAGGACCTGCTGCGACGGCCCGTTGTCGGCGATGAACAGCTGCCCCGACGGCGCAATCGCGAGGTCGGTTGGCACAGCATTCGCGGGCAGCACCGGCGCGCCCGCGAGCGGCGCACCGCTCGACGAGTAATGCGCGATCGCCGGGTGCCCCGCCAGCGCACCGGTGATCGCCCACAGCGTACCGTCCGTATCGAGCGCCAGGCGCCCCGGCGAGGTCACGTTGAACGCGCGCTTGCGCTGCATCGTGCTGGCGTCGTAGACGACGATCTGATTCGTGTACTGGTCGGCGACGAACAGCTCGCTGTCGTTCGCGGCAAGGCCGCGAATACCGGCATCGGTGCCGGCCGGCACGGTATCGACCACCAGAAAGCTGTTCTTGCTGGCATTTGCGCTGTTCGCGATGCCGCCGGCGAACGGCGCACCCTTGACGATGCTGCCGACAGTACGGCGCGTGATGCCGAACCACGTCTGTCCTGCCGGCGGGTAGTCTGCCCCGACGAGCCCGCCATTCTGGTTGCCGATCGACATCGCCGCGTACACGTAGCTGTGATTCGACGTGACGGCATCGCCGCCTGCCGCGCCCCAGCCATGCGTGGCAGCAGCGAGGCCGAGCTTGTCGCCGGCCTTGTATGCCGCGATCTCGCTGCCGGCCTCGTCCCACGGCGAGTTGGTATAGACGGTGCCGTCGGGCGCGACGTTAATCGCCTGGATATCCTGCTGCATCCATTTACCGTCGCCAAAGCCGAATGAATTACCCAACCACGATGCGGTGTAATTCAATTGAGCTTGTGCATTGCAATCAATAGGGCCGAAACTGCTCAGTGCCAATAGCGTTGCCGCCAGGCGCGTCGGGGCTTTCACGATGAACTTCCTTGCGAGATTGAGGGATGCGAACCGCCGGAGCGCATCCCGCCCTACCCTTCTGAACGGGCAAGAGCGGCGGTCCGTGGTTTCATCCGAACATTAACCGCGAACTGCTGTTGCCAATTCGGTTTGCAAGGAAGGAAATACCTGTCTATTAGCGAATTTGAATTTCAATGATCTGGCTTAATGGCACTCACAGCTCATTTGTGAACGATTTACCATTCTATTCTTTATGCATTTTAATGTCCCTTATTATTCGACGCTTCAGCTATTCCGCCGAAGCGCGTCAAAGCGCTTTACGGCCGCCGCGCCAGATCACCATCGGCACGATGCCGAACGCGACCAGATTGCCCACCGCCACCATCGCCAGCCCGGCCACCGCGAGCGCCGACCATCGGTATCCTTCGAACACCGTCGAAACCGCCAGCGCAACGAACGGAAACAGCACCGTGCAGTAAGCAGCGCGCTCGGGCCCAATGCGTCCGACCAGAGTCAGGTACGCGGTAAACGCGATCACCGAGCCCGGCACCGCCAGATAAACCAGCGCGCCGATATAGCGCGCGTCCATATCGGGCGCGAACGGCAGGCCCGCGACCAGGCTGCCTACCGTCAGCACCGTCGCGCCGATCAGCATGCCCCAGCTGTTGGTGACGAGCGGATGCAGCCCCAACGCCTGCATGCGGCTCGACAGCAGATTGCCGATCGAGAAGCACATCGTGCCGGCAAAGCCCACCAGCAGGCCGAGCAGCACGCCAGTGTCGCCCAGATGGCCGCGGATCTGCTGCAGCGACAGGCACACGATGCCGGCGAAACCGATCAGCGCGCCGGCGATAGCCTGCGGCTGCAGCGGCCGGCCGAGAAACACGCGGCCGTTGATCGAATTGAGCAGCGGCGCAACCGAGAACACCACCGCCACGAGGCCGCTCGGCACGGTTTGCTCCGCGTAGTAGAAGCACAGGAAATTGACGCAGAACAGCGCGAGCCCCTGCGCGGCCAGATAGCGCCAGGCGCCGCGCGGCGGCCGTAGTGGCCGGCGCATGACGGCCAGCACAGCGAACATCACGAGCGCCGCGAGCCAGAAGCGCAGCGCGATCGACACCGGCGGCGGCACGCCGCCCAATTGCCATTTGATCGCAATCCACGTGGTGCCCCAGATCAGCACGGTAAGCGCGTACAGCAGCAGGTTCATGGTGCAAATTCGTGAAGGAGTCAGCGGATTCGCCACTCTGCGCCACAGCCGGCGGCGCCGCTTGTCCAGAATTGCGCATTTTCGCGGCGCGGCAAAACGCCTTCGCGACGCGCGCCTTATACTGCGGGTTCCCCATGCCTATGCGGCCTGCGCCGCGCGTCAAGACTGTCGTGAATTCCGGTCCGCTCACTGCCGCTGCCATCGCTGCTTCCGCCGACGCGACGTTCGGTGCGCATTCGATCTGCAACACGCTGGCGCACACCGACGCGACGCTCGAGCGCTTCGCGTGGCTCGGCGACCAGTTGGCGGTCGCGATCTGGCGGCGCAATGCCGAGGAAGCCGAAACGGCGTACGACCAGCCGGGCCACCACACGCTGTCGTGCTATCTGCACGGCGGCTACCGCACCGAGCGCGAAAAGCTGCCCGGCGTCTACGGCGGACCGGCGCGGCTCTGCACGCTGCCGGGCGACCATCAGTCGCGCTGGTGGGTGCGCGGGCCGATGCACTTTCTTCATCTGTATTTTCTGCCCGAGCACTTCACACAGCGCGCGATCCGCGAACTGGACCGCGAACCGCGCGAACTAACGCTCGCGGACCGCACGTACTTCGAAGACGCGCGCATCGCGAACCTGTGCGTGTCGCTCGCGAACGACGCATGGAGCGATGCCGACGGCCGCCTGCGCGCCAACGAAACCGCGCACGAGGCACTGACGCAACTGCTGCATGCGCAAGGCGTAAACCGCAGCGGCGCGGCACTTAAAGGCGGCCTGTCGGCTGCGACACGCCGCCGGCTGCGCGACTACATCGACGCGCATCTGACGCAGTCGCTGACGCTAGGCGAACTCGCGCACGTCGCCAATCTGTCCGAGTACCATCTGTCGCGGATGTTCAGGCTGTCGTTCGGCAAACCGCCGCATGCGTGGATCGCGCAGCAGCGCATCGAGCGGGCGCGCGGGCTGTTGCGCCATACCGCGTTGCCGCTTGCGGAAGTGGCCGCGCAGTGCGGCTATGCGAACCCGAGCCACTTCAGCCATCGGTTTCGCGAAGCGGTCGGCGCCGCGCCGGTCGTGTATCGTGAAGCGCTGCGCGGCGCTTGCGGCGCGCCGGCCTGATTTCGCCGCACTGGACTGCGCCAGGCCGCGCTGGGCCACTGGGCCACACCTGGCCGCAGCGCGGCAACGCGTCTTCGGACGCGCCTGCAACACGGCACCGCCGCCGTTGCGCGGCACTGACGAATCCACCGTCAAAGGGACACCGATGAAAATCCGGGAATTCGCAGTCGAACGCTGGATGGATCTGTACGAACACCGCTGCGAGCTGAATCTGGCGGAAACCTGCGTCGAATCGCTGACGGTCGGCGAACTGCTGCAGATCGCCGGCAACGAGCATTCGATCCTCGCCGAGATGCTGCCGATGAAGCTCACTTACGGCGCCATCGACGGCACCGAGCGACTGCGTGCGAACGTAGCCTCGCTGTACGACCGGCAACAGGCGTCGAACGTGCTGATCACGCACGGCGCGATCGGCGCGAATGCGCTGGTCTACGAGACGCTGGTCGAACCCGGCGATCACGTGATCTCGGTATTGCCCACCTACCAGCAGCATTATTCGATTCCGGAAAGCTACGGCGCGCAGGTCGGCATCTTGCGGCTGCGCGAAGAAAACGGCTTCCTGCCCGACCTCGACGAATTGCGCCGCATGGTCACCGCGCGTACGCGTTTGATCGCGCTGAACAACCCGAACAATCCGACCGGCTCGCTGATGGACCAGCCGTTTCTCGAAGAGATCGTGCGCATTGCGCGCGCATGCGGCGCGTACGTGCTGTGCGACGAGGTCTATCGCGGCGCCGATCAGCACGGCAGCGGCTTCACCGCTTCGATTGCGGATCTGTACGAGAAAGGCATCAGCACCGGCAGCATGTCGAAGACGTGGTCGCTCGCGGGGCTGCGGGTCGGCTGGATCGCGGCGCCGTTCGACGTCGTGGCACGCGTGCGCACGCATCGCGACTACAACACGATCAGCGTCGGCATGCTGAACGATCTGCTCGCGTCGATCGCGCTGGAAAACCGCACCGCGCTGCTGACGCGCAATCACGGCATTTTGCGCAGCAACCTCGCGCTGCTCGACGCGTGGATCGCGCAGGAACCCGCGGTTTCGTATGTGAAGCCGAAGTCGGGTACCACGGCGCTGGTGCGCATCGACACGGACATGAACTCGCGCGATCTATGCGTGGCGCTGGTCGAGCAGGCCGGCGTGATGTTCGTGCCCGGCAGCGCGTTCGATATCGAAGGCTATGTGCGCATCGGCTTTGCAAATAACCAGCAGGTTCTCGACAAGGGACTGGCGCGCGTGTCCGCGTTCCTGAAGGAACGCGTGAGCTAGCCGACCCACGCCGCGCCGCGCACGCAAATAGAAAGGAGCCGGCGTACGGCCTTCACGGACCGCCTGGCCAGCTCCTCTTTTCGCGGCTTATGCTGCACGAGCCGCGCACTGCATCCTTCACTGCGACACGTGATCCTTACGGCGCAGCGCTTCCGGCAAACCGAACATCACGATCAGCGCACAGACGAAGCTCATTGCGGCGATCACATACAACGCCGGCGTCGTGCTGCCCGTCACGTCGCGAATCCGGCCGACCATCACCGGGCTGACGATACCGCCCACCTGCCCGAGCGTATTGATCAGCGCCATGCCGCCCGCCGCGCCGGCGCCCGTCACCAGCTTCGGCGGCAGCGCCCAGAAGGCCGGGATCGACGCCACCACGCCCGCGCCCATCACCGCCAGCGCGATCACGAGGAAGGTGGTCTGCTTGTCGAAGATGCCCGCCGCGAGGAAGCCTGCGGTAGCCATCATCAGCAGCCCGGCGATGTACTTGCGGCGCTCGCCGGTCGCATCCGAAATGCGCCCCACGACGACCATGCAGATCGCGCCGAACACATACGGAATCGCCGTCAACAGACCGATGATCGTCGGGTTGTGCGTGCCCGCGCTGCGAATCAGCTGCGGCGCCCAGAAGTTCAGGCCATACGACGCAACCTGAATCAGGAAGTACACGAGACCCAGCGTCAGGAAACCCGGCGTGCGGATCGCATCGGCCAGCGACTGGTTGTGATGCTTCTGCTGCGACTGATTCGAAATCTGGCTAGACAGGTAGGCCTTCTCCTGCGAATTCAGCCAGCCCGCATCTTCGACGCGATCCTTCAGCACCTTCAGCACCAGCAAACCGAGCACGATACACGGCAGGCCGCCGAGCAGGAACAGCCAGTGCCAGCCGCGGATGCCCGCCACGCCGTCCAGATTGCTCAGCACGAGGCCCGATAGCGGCGCGCCGATCAGCCCGGAGAATGCGGACGCGAGGAACAGCAGCGAAGTGATGCGGCCGCGGAAGCTCTGCGGAAACCACAGCGTCAGGTAGTACAGCACGCCCGGCGCGAA
>DATLOW010000004.1:0-3488 GCA_035536055.1 Paraburkholderia sp.
TTTCCTGCTGGCGGTGCATGCCGCCTATCCCCAGTCCGCCAAAGAGCTGCAGCGCGTGGAAGAAATGGATCGCGCTTGCGAGAAGGCGCGTGGAGAACGGATCCGCCAGGTACAGCGGCAGAAAATTGAAGCGTGCCTCAAGGAGCCGCCCGCGTATCGGGCAGCGCCGAAGACCCGGGAGGAGTGCGAGCGGTACTGGAGCGACTACGGCTGGGTGCAAGGCAACAAGTCCGGAGGCACTCGACCGCACCTGTTCACGGACCTGCCGGTATGCAGGAGGGCGTCCGAGGCCCGCAGGAAAATTGAAGGCCGCTAGAATCCGCCCGCGATGCCGACGATCAATCCCGACCGCCTGCTCACCGATCTGCGCACGCTGCGGAGCATCGGCGCGAAGGAGCGCGGCGTGGTCCGCCCCGCGTTCTCCGCCGCCGACATGGAGGCGCGCCGCTGGTTGTCGCAGCGTTACGCCGAAGCAGGCCTCGAACCCCTGATCGACGGCGTCGGCAACGTGCTCGGCCGCTCGCGCAATTCCGGCAAGGCATTGCTGATCGGTTCGCACTCGGATACGCAGCCGACCGGCGGCTGGCTCGACGGCGCGCTCGGCGTGATCTGCGGGCTGGAGATCGCGCGCGCCTTCGCCGAAGCGGACGAGACCCGGCATCTGGCGGTGGACGTCGCATCGTGGAGCGATGAAGAAGGAACCTTCTCGGGGCTGCTCGGCAGCCGCAGCTTTGTCGGCGAGCCGGTCGACGCGGCGCTGCAGAGCGCGCAAAACCGCGGCGGTCAGCGGCTTGCCGATGCGCTCGCCGCGGCGGGGCTGGCCGATGCGCCGCGCGTGCGCGTCGAGCGCGGCCGCTACGCCGGCTATCTGGAACCGCATATCGAACAGGGCGGGCGCCTGGAGGCGAGCGGTAAGGCGCTCGGTGTGGTGACGACGATCGTCGGCCTGCGCGAGCTGCGCGTGCGCTTTACCGGCCAGCGCAACCATGCGGGCACCACGCCGATGTCGATCCGGCGCGACGCGGGCGCGGCGCTGGTCGCCTTTATCGCGCGCATGGACGAGGCGTTTCGCGCGCTGGCGGATGCCGACACCGTGTGGACCGTCGGGCGCATCGACCTCGAGCCGGGCTCGATGAGCGTGGTGCCCGGCGAGGCGAGCCTGTATCTGCAGTTCCGCGACAGCAATGCGCAGCGCCTGCAGGCGATGGAAGCGGCGCTCGCCGCGCTGGTGCGCGAGGTCGATGCGCGCGGCCCGGTGCGCGCCGAGCTGTCGAGCGTCGACGAGCCGATGCAGCCGGTCACGATGGATGCCGCGCTGCAGCAGCATCTGGCGCGCGCCGCGCAGGCGCTCGCCCCCGGGCAATGGGTGTCGATGCCGAGCGGCGCGGCGCACGATGCACAGCTGATCGCGCAGCATATGCCGGCCTGCATGCTGTTCGTGCCGAGCATCGGCGGCGTCAGCCACGATTTCATCGAAGACACCGCTGAAGAGCATATCGTGCTCGGCGCGCAGGTGGCGGCGGCCGCGGCGGCATCGATCTTGCTGGAAGCGAGTGCGGCCGCGGCACGCTAGCCCGGCGTCGCTGCTTCGATAATATTTTTGCCACGCGTGTCGATCCCGGCGGGCGCCGTTCGTCGTGTCTGGACATACCCGAAAAAACCAGACCGCAACCCCCGGAGGTGACACGCAATGACGCTCGAGCTCTACGGCCATCCCTTTTCTTCGTACTGCCAGAAGGTACTGATCGCACTGTACGAAAACGCCACGCCGTTCGAATGGCGCACGCTATCCCCGGAACATCCGGACACTCGCGCGCAATTTGCCGCAATGTGGCCATTGAAACGCTTCCCGCTGCTGAAGGACGGCGACGCGACAGTTACCGAATCGACGGTGATCATCGAATATCTGGGTTTGCACTACCCCGGCCCGGTGCGCCTCGTGCCGGACGATCCGCGTGTCGCGCTCGAAGCGCGTCACATGGACCGCATTTTCGACAACTACGTGTCCACACCGGTGCAGAAAATCGTGTTCGACAGCATGCGCGAGCCGCACGAGCGCGATGCGCGCGGCGTGGCGGACGCGCGCGCGATGCTCGATACGGCCTACGGCTGGCTCGAGCGCACGCTGGCCGAGCGCGACTGGGCGGCCGGGCGAGGTTTCAGCCTCGCCGATTGCGCCGCCGCGCCGGCGCTGTTCTATGCGGACTGGACGCATCGCATCGACGCGCGCTTCGAGCACCTGATCGAGTACCGGAAGCGCCTGCTCGCGCGGCCTTCGTTTGCGCGCGCGGTCGACGAGGCGCGGCCGTTCCGGCCGTTCTTCCCGCTCGGCGCGCCGGATCGCGACTGATCCAACGTCAACAGGAGACTGTCATGGCACAAGGCACTCAGACCACCCCGCTGGTTCCCGCTGTCGAACTCGCGCAGCGCAACACGTTTACCGTTCCAAACGAAAGCGCCGAATATCGCCGCGCGCGCAACGCGCTGTTAGCCGAGGAAATCGAACTGCGCCGGCATATCGAGCGAGTGGCCGCATTGCGCCGCGCGCTGCCGGCCGGCGGCGCAGTGAGCGGCGACTATCGTTTCGAAGACGAGCAGGGGCCGGTCGATCTGGCCGGGCTGTTCGGCGACAAGCAGACGCTCGTCGTGTACAGCTACATGTTCGGGCCGCAGCGCGAGCGGCCATGCCCGATGTGCACGTCGCTGCTCGGCGCATGGAACGGCGAGGCACGCGACATCGAACAGCGCGTCGCGCTGGCGGTGGTGGCGCGCTCGCCGCTCGAGCGGTTGCTGGCATTCAAAAAGGAACGCGGCTGGCGCGATCTGAAGCTGTATGCGGATCTGAACGGGCACTTCAGCCGCGACTACCACGCGATTTCGAAGGAAGGCGGCGACGATCCGGCGCTGAACGTATTCACGCGTCGCGACGGCACGATCCGCCATTTCTGGGGCGGCGAAATGGGCTTCGAGACCGCGGACCCCGGCCAGGATCCGCGCGGCGCACCCGATCCGATGCCGATCTGGACGATTCTCGACATGACGCCGGAAGGGCGCGGCACCGACTGGTATCCGAAGCTCGAATACCGCGGGTGATGGTGGGCGGGTCAGTGCGTGCGGGTGCGACGGCGTGCGGTTGACCGCGTGTGGCTGAAAGCGCGCGGCTGACAGGCTGCGGCTAAGGTCACGCAACTGAAGCCGCACCGCTGAAGCCGCACCGCTGAAGCCGCACCGCTGAAGCCCCACCGCTGAAGCCCCACCGATGAAGTCACACGCCAGCGTTTTCCACCGGCTTTTCAGCGCTCGGCTGGCGCAGCGCCAGCGTGCGGCTGGACGCGGCGGGCATGGTGTCGGTGGCGACCAGCACAGGTACCTGCGCGTGGTGCCGCACCTCTTTGTACACGTTCTCTTCGAACAGGCTGAGCCACGACGGGTGGGGCTTGCCCACGACGATCAGATCCGCGCCGATCTGCTGCGCGTGGCCGGCGATC
>DATLOW010000005.1:0-11076 GCA_035536055.1 Paraburkholderia sp.
CTGCTGCGCCACGTGCAGCGCGGCTGGGGCTTCCTGCGTGGCGAGTTCAACGAGTTCATCGACCTGTGGCCGGCGCAGCAGCGCGTCGAAGGCGCGCACTGGTACCGCGGCACAGCCGACGCCGTATTCCAGAACCTCGACATCATCCGCTCGATCCGGCCGAAGTACATCGTCGTGCTGGCCGGCGACCACATCTACAAGATGGACTACACGCGCATGGTAATGGACCATGTCGAGAGCCGCGCCGACTGCACGGTGGGCTGCATCGAGGTGCCGCGCATGGAGGCGGTCGCGTTCGGCGTGATGGCAGTTGACGAACAGCGCCGCGTGACAGGCTTCGTCGAAAAACCGGCCGACCCGCCGGCAATGCCCGGCCGGCCCGACATCGCGCTGGCCAGCATGGGCATCTACGTGTTCAACGCCGACTACCTGTACTCGTTGCTCGAGGACAACATCACCAGCGTCGCCACCGATCACGACTTCGGCAAGGACATCATTCCGCGCGTGGTGACGACGGGCCAGGCGATCGCGCATCCATTCAGCATGTCGTGCGTATCGTCGGATCCGAGCGTCGAACCGTACTGGCGCGACGTCGGCACCATCGACGCGTACTGGTCGGCCAATCTCGACCTCGCATCGACGATCCCGACGCTCGACCTGTACGACCGCAACTGGCCGATCTGGACGCATCTCGAGCAGTTGCCGCCGGCCAAGTTCGTGCGCGACCTGAACGGGCTGCAAGGCTCGTCGACCAATCTGATCGTGTGCGCCGGCTGTGTCATATCCGGCTCGCAGATTTCGCGCTCGGTGCTGTCGACCAATGTGGTCGTGAATTCTTTCTGTAACATCAATGAGGCAGTCTTGTTGCCGCAGGTCACGATCGGCGCGAGTTGCCGGCTGCGCAAGGTGGTGATCGACCGCGGCTGCACGATTCCGGACGGCACGGTGATCGGCGAAGACCCGGTGCGCGACAACGAGCGTTTCTATCGCACCGAAAGCGGCGTGGTGCTGGTGACGTCCGAGGCGCTGAAACGGCAGGCGGCCCACGCGCGGTGAAGGCGTGGCGCGACTGCCGCCGGCTTTCGCGACAGAATCCGCGGTAGCCATCACAATGGCGCGGGCACTCCGGCGCGCGCCGCGCGCGACGCATGCAGACACCTGCACAGTCACATGCGCCGCCAGCCACACCTGCGACATCTGCGGCGCCGGGCCGCATCCGCTGACGCGTCACCGACCATCGAGGACTCACGCCTATGACGATCCGCGCGCTGCACGTCGCAAGCGAGCTGTATCCCCTTCTGAAGACGGGCGGCCTTGCCGACGTCACCGGCGCGCTGCCGCCGGCGCTGATCGAGCGCGGCGCGGACGTGCGCGCGCTGGTGCCGGGCTTTCCGCAGGTGCTCGCGGGCCTGACCGAGCTGCGCCCGGTCGCGCCGCTCGCCCGCAGCTTCGGTGCGGCCGGGGCGCGCCTCGAGCAGGGCACGCTTGCCGCCAATGGCCTGATCGTCTACGTGGTGCGCGCGGATACGTTCTACGAGCGCCCCGGCAATCCGTATCTCGACGCGCAGCACGTGCCGTATGGCGACAATGCGCAGCGCTTCGCGCTGCTCGGCTACGCCGCCGCGCAACTCGCGCAGCATCTGGACCCGGCCTGGGCGCCGCAGATCGTGCATGCGCACGACTGGCACGCCGGCCTCGCACCAGCCTATCTGAAGGCCGCCGAGCGCGAACAGCAGCGCGCGCTCGCGCGCAGCGTGTTCACGGTGCACAACCTCGCCTACCAGGGCATCTTTCCGGCGCAGCAGTTCGGCATGCTCGGCTTGCCGGCGGACTTCTTCAACGTGCACGGCATCGAGTTCTACGGGCAGCTGTCGTTTCTGAAGGCGGGCCTGTTCTACGCGGACCGGCTGACCACCGTCAGTCCCACCTATGCGCGCGAAATCCAGACGCTCGCGCAAGGCGGCGGCCTCGACGGCCTACTGCGGCAGCGCACGCACGATCTGTCGGGGATCCTGAACGGCGTCGACTACACGGTATGGAAGCCGTCGACCGACACGCTGCTGCCGGCCCGTTACACCGAGACGCGCTTCACCGGCAAACGCACCTGCAAGACCTCGCTGCAGGCGCGCTTCAACCTGCCGCAAAAGAGCGACGTGCTGCTGTTCGGCGTGGTGAGCCGCCTCACCGAACAGAAAGGCCTCGATCTGCTGCTCGCTGCGCTGCCCGAGATCGTGCGGCGCGGCGGCCAGCTGATCGTGTTCGGCACCGGCGACCCGGCGCTCGAAACCGGCCTGCAGCGGGCCGCGCAGGCGCATCCTGAAGCGGTCGCGGTCGAGCTCGGCTTCGACGAAACGCTTGCGCACGCAATCATCGCCGGCAGCGACGTGATCGCGGTGCCGTCGCGGTTCGAGCCGTGCGGGCTCACGCAGATGTACGCGCTCGCCTACGGCTCGCTGCCGCTGGTGCACAGGGTCGGCGGACTGGCGGATACGGTGGTCGACGCATCGCTCGAAAATCTCGCCGACGACTGCGCGACCGGCTTCGTGTTCGAGCGCTTCGAACCCGATGCGCTGGCCGCCGCGATCCGCCGCGCGTTCGCGCTGTATGCGCGGCGCAGCGAATGGAAGGCGACGCAGCAGCGCGGCATGCGCCTGGACTTCGGCTGGGGCGCATCGGCGGAACGTTACCTGGCGCTGTATCGCGAGCTGCTCTGAGCGCCGCCCGATACCATTGCCCGCGCCGCGCCACCGTCGCCCGCTGACGGTTCGGCGCAACAGCGCGCGTGCCGACGATATTGCGCGGCGCAAAATCTCATGTATTGTTCATCACAACGGCCCGCCGCATGCGCTGCGCCAGCCGCTCTACTGCCCGTGCGGTGCGGACCGCGCCGCGTGCAGCTGCAATAGTGTGCAATAGGCACCGGGCTTGCTAGAGCGGTCACTCCAACTAGAAACACAGGCCCCTGCGCCCGCAAACCTCATGAAAAACGTCCTGAGCATCCAGTCGCATGTCGTCTTCGGGCATGCGGGCAACAGCGCCGCGGAATTTCCGATCCGGCGTCTCGGCGTCAACGTCTGGCCGCTCAATACGGTGCAGTTCTCCAACCATACGCAATACGGCCACTGGGCCGGCAGCGCGATCGATGCATTGCAGATGCAGGAGCTGGTCGAAGGGATCGGCGCGATCGGCATGCTGTCGCGCTGCGACGCCGTGCTGTCGGGCTACCTCGGCACGCCCGAGCAGGCCCAGGCGGTAATCGAAATCGTGCGCGCGGTGAAGGCGGTCAATCCGCATGCGCGCTACTTCTGCGATCCGGTGATGGGCGCGGCTTCCGGCTGCCGTGTCGAGCCGGGCATTCAGGAGTTTCTGGTCACGTCGATGCCGGAAGTGGCCGACGCGATGATGCCCAATCACAGCGAACTGCAGCGCCTCGTCGGCCGCACCATCGAAACCGTCGAGGAAGCGGTGTCCGCGTGCCGCGAGCTGATCCAGCGCGGGCCGAAACTGGTGCTGGTCAAGCATCTGCTCGACCGCAACAGCCCGGCCGACCGCTTCAACATGCTGGTGGTCACCGAGCGCGAAGGCTGGGTCGGCCAGCGCCCGCTGTATCCGTTCGCGCGGCAGCCGGTCGGCGTCGGCGATCTGACGAGCGCGGTGTTCGTCGCGCGCACGCTGCTCGGCGACCCGCTGCGCGCGGCGTTCGAGCATACGCTCGCGGCCGTCAACGGCGTAATGCGCGCGACCTGGGATGCAGGCCGCTACGAACTCGAACTGGTCGCCGCGCAAAACGATATCGCGCATCCGCGCGAGTGGTTCGACGCGTGGGTGGTGGAATCGGCGTAAGGCTTGCGCGCGGCGCTTGATGCACCCTTACCGCCGCGCGCGCCGGACCATGCGCTACGGCGCGGCCGTCACTCTTCGCCGAGGAAATGCAGCACCGCGAAGTTGAACTGCTGCGGATCCTGCAGGAACGCGAAGTGGCTGGTATTGGGCAGGACCATCAGCCCCGCGCCCGGAATCGTCGCGGCGATGTACTCGGTATGCGCGCGCTTGATCGCTTCGTCGTGGTCGCCGTCGAGCACCAGCACCGGCGTTTTGATCGACTGCAGCTGCGCGTCGGTCCAGTTCGGCTGCGACGCCCACATCTTGCTGATCTGGTCGACGAACGCATCGTAATCGTTCGGCGTGGCCGACAGGCGCCGGTACTCGTCGCCGGCGCGCTTGATGAAGGCGGCGAAGGTCGGGTTCTTGTCGACGCCGTCCACCACGCCTTCGGTCTTCGTATTCGCGGCGAACGCCACCACCTTGCCGAGCCGCTCGGGATGCCGGATCGCCAGATCCAGCCCGAGAATCGCACCGTCGCTCCAGCCCACCACATCGGCCTTCGGCATCTTCAGTTTGTCCATCAGCGCGACCACTCGTCGGCCATCAGATCGTAGCCGTACGGTCGCGCGTCGCGCGTGCTGCGGCCGTGGCCGCGAATGCGGCACACGCGGCGATCATCAGGCGCTGCGCACGCGGCCAGCGTACGGTCGATCGTTGGACTATAGGAACTGTCTCGCAAAGAATAAATAGAATATCGCCTTACAAAATCCACACGCAGGCTATTACACATGCCGCCCCCATAACAGCCAGCGTCGCGCAATATTCCCCGCCTGCCTCATGACGGCAAGACATGCGTCCTATAATGCGTGCCGCGTGTTTTGCGCTTTTGACTATCAATCCGTTCTGCCACGTGCAGATCAGCCAGCGAGGTTCCGATGGACGGCTACATCCGCAGTGAAGACGAAGAGCGTTTCGAAGAATTGTGCATCGCCGTCGATGCCGACGAAGCGCATGAACAGGAAGCGATCGAATTCTTCGAGACGCATGTGACCGACGCGAATTTCGACGCCGCGCAATGGCTCGATATCGCGCTGTATTACTCGCCGGCCGTGGCGCGCGGCATCATCGACATGGTCACGCCGGACGACAAGGCGCGCAGCAACATTGCCGAAGTGATCGCCGGCAATCTGGACATCTCGTACGGCGAGGACGACTGCCGCCAGTTCGCGGAAACGCTGCAGTTCGCGATGGCCAACGGCGTGCCGGTCGATCTCGACATCGTGCTGGACGGCTGTCACAGCGCGATCGACGATCTCGACACATGGGCCGACGAAGAAACCAAACAGCCGCTGTTGCAACTGCGCGACGAAGTGCTGCGACTGCAAGGCGAGCAATAACGCAGGCACACACCGAAGCCGGCAACCGTCGCCGGATTTTTTTCGACTTATTTGACTTATTTCCGTCCGCCTGCGCGTGCTGGGTCAAAAAACGCCCGCTTTTTCACCCAGCCGGCCCGCACAGCGGGCAGCAAGCAATCTGTAGGATAAATATCACGTGCCAGTCACCGGGCCTGCCTAAGGTCCTGTCCCAGCGTTGAGCATAAGTTTTCTCACCTCCACTGGAGATTGTCGACATGGCGCGTGCCACCCCCCTCGCATCACGTCTCAAAGCCCTCGCAGCCGCCGCGCTGCTCGGTCTCGTATCCGCCGCCGCAAACGCCGACGTGCCGAACCCCACCACGCAGATCACGCAGAGCGGCTACTCGTCGCTGTACCTCGGCGTGGACACCGAAAGCGCCACCGTGCCGTCGAACCCGGCCACCGCCGGCGGCGCACCGACGTTGAGCCGCGCCTATGTGATGCGGATCGACCTGTGGGCGCCGGGCATTTCGCTGGAAGTGACCGGCCACAGCGGTCCGCTGATGACGACCGCCGAAACGATTTCGCAATTCGCCGCGCGCACCGGCGTGCGCGCCGCGATCAACGCGAACTTCTTCGCCCCGTGCTGCAACGCGACGGCTGAGCCGAAGACGGTGATCGGCCTGCTGGTCTCGCACGGCCAGGTGGTGAGCCCGCTGACCAACGATCCGACCCAAAGCGAAGCGGTGCTGGCGGTCACGCGCACCAAGCGCGCGTACATCCGGAACGCGACGCAAATCTCGGCACAAGACCTGAAGCAGATCGACTCGGCGGTATCCGGCTCGGCGATCCTGGTGCAGAACGGCCAGGACGTCAGCGCGCAAAGCCCGAACGAAGGCGACCCGTTGAATCCGAATCCGCGTACGCTCGCGGGTCTGTCGAACGATGGCCGCTTCCTGTACTTCGTGACGATCGACGGCCGCGTGCCGGGCTACTCGACCGGCACGACCAACGCACAATCCGCCCAGCTGATGCTGGCGATCGGCGCGACGGACGCGATCAACCTCGACGGCGGCGGCTCGACCGAGCTGGTGCGCGCCGACCAGATCGGCACGCCGTTTATCGTCAACACGCCGAGCGGCGGCGCCGAGCGCTTCGACGCATCGGCGATCGGCGTGCACGCGCTGAAGCTGCCGCTGTCGGGCTCGGGCTTCCCGTTCTGAGCACGCGGCTGACGGCTCGCGCGTCAGCGCAGCCGGGCATATAGGTCGTTCCGCATGCCGGCGCATCTGCGCCGGCATGTGTGTTTTTGGGCTGCGCAAGCGCCGGCTTGCGGCCACGGCAACGAAGACTTTGCCGACCGTGAGGCTGTCTTGGAAAAGCGCAAAATTTGCATTAAACTCAAATTTAACCGCCTTAATTTTGAGTTTATTGGGAATGAAACGAACCCAGGATGCGCTACTGTTACCGTTCGAAGCCGAAGAGGTAGTCGTGTCGATCGGCCAGACGGTATCGCTCGCCCGCCGCGCGCGGGGGTGGACCCAGCTGGATCTGGCCAACAAGATGGGCGTCAGTGTGAATACTGTCGTGAATCTGGAGAAGGGGCGGCCATCGGTCGCGTTCGGCCAGGTCGTCAAGGCGTTGTGGACCCTGGACCGGCTTGCCCTGTTACGCGAGGCAACCCGCATCGAGCTCGACCCGGTAATCCAGGGCGAAGCGCTCCGGCGTATGCCGCGTCGCGCTCGAGGTGCGCATGGCTGACAAAGAGCGGCCAGTGTGGGTATGGCTCCCGGAAGCGGTCACCCCGGTGCAGTGCGGCACGTTTGCGTGGTCGCCTGGACTCGGCAAATTTGCGTACAGCGACGCGTACAAGGCTCAAGGCAACGCGTTGCCGATCGACCCGATCAACCTGCCCTTTTCTCGTGCTGTCATGCCGGAAACCACCACGTTGATGAACGGTGTGTTCGGAGTGCTGCGAGACGCGGCTCCGGAAGGTTTCGGGCTCGACCTGTTGCTGGCGATTCACGAGAAGGAAATGCTCGATGAAGTCGAGCGGATGGACTTCGCGCCGGGCGACGGCGTCGGTGCAATCGAGGTATGCCAACCGGACCAGATCGACAGCAAGCGGATGTTCGAGCCGCCAGGCTTCGATGTACTCAGGGCACGGCTGGAACGCGTCGATCCCGGATATTCGGCGCGCCGCGTGGTGCAGACACTCAAGGGCGCCGACGAAACCACCACGCTCGGCGGCGAGAATCCCAAGCTTACCGTGTCGATCCAATCCGATGGCGCTCAGCAATGGTGGATTGCCAAGCTGCCGGAACGCGGCGGCGCGCCTTTTTTATCGGCCCGCGAGTATGTCGCGATGACGCTCGCCGGCAGGTGCGGCATCGACGTGGCTGAGGTGCGCCATGAACGTGTGGGGCCGCACGAGATCCTTCTGGTGAAGCGCTTCGATCGCAAGATCGTAGACGGTGGCGTGCAGCGCTCGCTTTTCGCGAGCGCCGCGACAGCGCTGCGTCTGCGCAGCGACTCGACGCCCGAGGATCCCGATCGCTCGTACGTCAAGCTTGCCCATGAACTGCGACGCTGGTGCGGCGACAGGAATCAGTCTTTTGTCGAGCAGCAACGCGAACTGTGGCGGCGCATGGCCTTCAATGCGCTCGTCGGCAACTATGACGATCATCCACGCAACCATGGGCTGCTGTATCGCAGCGGTTCATGGGCGCTGTCGCCTGCGTACGACATCGTCGCGTACCCGCGCAGGCGCGGCGTGCAGGCAATGGGCATCAACCGCCAGGGCACCCGCATCGCGACGCCGGAAGGGCTGGTGACGGACGCCGCGCAATTTTCGTATACGGTTGCCGAGGCATGGGAGGCGCTGCAAGGCATGGCGCAAACGGTCCATTCGACGTGGCGTTTTCTCTATGCCGAAGCGTGCGGAATGGCAGAAGAAAATCTTGAAGCGCAGCGGCCGGCATTCGAGCTTGCGGAGCATATCGTGACCGGCAGGCAGACCGTCGACCTGTCGAAGTTCGAGCGACGCCCGAGGCGCTCAACCGTACGCGCCACGACACCGCCTGCACGGAAGTCATAGGCCCGCTTGCGCAGGCCCGCCTCGTCGCCGCTTCGCAGCCTGCGTCCAATCCCCCGGGCTGTGCCGAAATCCGCATCCGCGATGCCGCGATCTGCCAAGACGGCCTCAAATTGGCTTTCTATAGTCGCGCCAGATTCGTGGCGCATCGCATCGATGCGCCGCCGGCACGACACCGCAGCCGCATGCCGCATCTCGCGCGCGTTCAACCGCACTGCGCGTTTTCCAGCATTGCGAGCCACGCGGCGCGCTCCGTAATCTCGTGCAGCTGCCATGCGCCATCCGACCTGCCGTGGCAGCGCGGCGCGCGTCGTCCGCACAACGGACGTTGCGCGCACAACCAAGGCTTTCCGTTCACCCGTCGTACCGACCCAAGGAGAGACCATGAGCCTGAGCTTGCGCAACACGATAAAGCCCTTTGCGGTACTGCTCGGCGCGCTGTTCGCGCTGGCCCCGGCGTCCGGCTTCGCCGACGATCTGCCGGTGAAGATCGGCTTCGCCGGTCCGCTGACCGGCCCCAATGCCGGTTACGGCAAGGACCTGCAGAACGGCGTGCGGCTCGCGATCGACGAAGCCAACGCGCAGAAGCTCAAGATCGGCGACAAGGTCGCGCGCTTCGAGCTCGTCTCCGAAGACGATCAGGCCGACCCGCGCATCGGCGTGCAGGCCGCGCAGAAGCTGGTCGACCAGAACGTGTCGGCGATCGTCGGCCACTTCAATTCGGGCACCACGATCCCTGCGTCGCAGGTCTACGAATCGGCCGGCATTCCGATGATCGACCCGGCCGCGACCAATCCGGTCATCACCAACCGCGGCTTTGCGAATGCCTTCATGGTGATCTCCACCGACGCGCAAAACGCCGGCAATGCCGGCACTTACGCGGTCAAGGTGACCCAGGCGAAGCGCATCGCGATCATCGACGACCGCACCGCGTTCGGTCAGGGCGAAGCGGACGAGTTCGAGAAAGCGGTGAAGGCCGCGGGCGGCAATATCGTCGCGCGCGAATACACCGACAACAAGACGATGGACTTCAGCACGCAACTGACCAAGATCAAGGCCGAAAACGCCGACCTGATTTTCTTCGGCGGGCTCGATACGCAGGCAGCCGCGATCGCGAAGAAGGTGAAGCAGCTGAATATGAGCGCGCAATTGCTGGGCGGCGGCGGCGTCGAGGATCCGGAGTTCATCAAGCTTGCCGGCGAGGCGGCCGAAGGCGCGATGGCATGGGAATACGGCCGCCCGCTTGCGCAGCTGCCCGGCGGCAAGGACTTCTCGCAGAAGTTCAAGAAGCGCTTCGGCGAAGACATCCTGTCGTACGCGCCGTTCGGCTACGACGCCGCGTGGGCCGCGATCAAGGCGATGCAGGCCGCGAAATCGAGCTCGCCGTCCGACTACCGGCCGATGTTGAAAAGCATCAACTTCGAAGGCGTGACCGGCACGATTGCGTTCGACAGCACCGGCGCGCTGAAGAGCGGCGCGTCGACGCTGTATCAGGTGAAGAATGGCGTGTGGGTGCCGGTGGTGACGAAAAGCGGCACGTAGTGGCACGTTGCGGCACGTTGCGGCGCGGCGCGGACGAGGTGCGCGTGTGCGACCGCAGCGCACGCGCCGCACAGCCGGCGCAGCGCGCGGTGCCACCGGCCGCAGCGATGGTTGCAGCGCATTGCAACGCATCGCGCTGCAGCCCGACGCGGCTGCGCACCACCGTGCACGGCCTTCACTGCGCCGTGCTATCCGCGCCCTGCGACACCGCACCTGCCCCGCCGCTGCGCGGCACCGCGCGCACGACGATCTGCGCCAGCGCATCGCGCTCGATCCGCACCAGCGACGCGCGCATCTCGCGAAACTCGTCCGCGCTGCACACCTGATGTCCGAAGCGCGCGTCGAGCCGGCGCGTGATCTGCACCACGCGCGTGGCCGGATCGAACACGTAATGCGATTCGAAAGCGAAAAAGCGGTCCTGCACGCGTGCGTCTTGCGGCAGGTCGGTCACGCGCACCGTATCGGGCAGCGCGATCTGCGCGGTCTCGTCGAAACGGCCGCCGATGCACACCCACGGCTGCGTGCGCTGCGGCTCGGCGAGCCACGCCTGCACCTGGCTCGCCAGACCGCCCGACAAACTCGACAACGCGGGCAGCGCGGTCGTGCCGTCGGGCCACGCGACGTGTTCCAGCGTGCCTTGCATCGACGTCGCGAACGGTCCGGACGTGGCCGTCAGATCGCCCGGCTGGATCCGCGCGATGCCTGACAGATCGCTTTGCCGCAAACGCTCGGCGGCGATCTGCTGCCAGCGCTGCCGTGTCGTACGGCGAAACATGTTGCGCTCGAGTTCGGCCGGCATGCCGGTATCTTCGACGCGATACGTGAAGCGGCCCGCGCCGCTGCGCGCGACGTCGATCTCGACACGCGCCGCACGCGAGCGCGGCTGCACCGCCGGCGTGCGCGTCAGCACGCCCTGGTCGACCAGCAGCACCGGCCGGTCCATCACGCCGGCCGGCAAGTCGCCGAACGCCACGCCGCCCGCGGTCGTATCGGCAAACTGCGACAACGACGGAATCCACGTGATCGCATGATTGATCGCGCTCGCGCCGTAACCGGGCACCGCAGGCAGCGTGTAGATCGGCCCGAGATTCAGCAGCACCGCTTCGCTGTCGATGCCGACCGCTGCGAGCAATGCGCCGTACAGCGCGACGTGATCCTTGCAGTCGCCGTAGCGGTTGCGCAGCACATCGACGGCCTTGTGCGGAACCGCCGCGGTTTCGCCGAGAAACAGTGCGACGTAACGGATATTGAAGCGCA
>DATLOW010000006.1:0-11803 GCA_035536055.1 Paraburkholderia sp.
GCCGCCAGCCACTCGCGCACGTAGCGCTCGGCGAGACCGGCGCGTTGCGCGACTGCTTCACTCGTCATCGGCCCTTGCCCGGCCATCACCTTGTACAGGCCGAGCCGGTCGCCTAGCGCCACGAGCGGCGCAGCGGCCACCGCGCCGAACTCGCCGACCATGCGTGACATGAAGGCCTCGAGTTTTTTCTCGTCGAATTGCATGATTTCTCCTTTCGCTCAAAAGCGGACTTGGCCTGATCGTCGAATCGGGCTTCTACATTTGATAAGCGAGTATAAGGATACGCATTAAACGTGCAGCCTAAATTAAACATCCCGATGCGAAACGACGCAACAAAAAACGACGTCAATATATCGAACGGCATAGTGAAGTAGCGGGTCCGCTTACGCACCACTTGCCCACATCAGGCCAACAAAGCCTACATCTTGGGCCGCTCGGTCGAGCATTGAGATTTATCTGATATTAGACGTCGCGCTATTTCATCGCTTATATCCATATCTATAAGAATCTTATGGACGCGCGACCGACTTCTCTTCAGAAAAATCCGAAGCGCGATTTATTTTATATTTCACCCGTTTAGGTAAACGAATAAGTGCCCAATACCCTTATACTGGCCTCGCCGTCGAATTGATGGCCCGGGTTTGGCAACCTGGAAGACACCACCTGCGCCCCGAAGAGATCGGGCGTGCGACGGCCGTACACCGTTTAATCAATGGGCGGGCCGTGGCAGGGAGACCTTCGGGTCTACCAGCTTGGTGGTGCGCTGGTTTGCCAACCCTGTCTCGTGCCCGCCCACCATTCTCGATGGGTTGCGGGCTTTGCCTGACAGTGGAGGATGCACTATGACCGACAGGATGACACCTGCCTCGCTCGAGGAATTTGTTTCGCGTGACGAAACACCGCACAACGCCGCTGCCGTTGCGCCGGATATGCCGTGCACGCGCCATGTGAACCGCCGCCGCGCGCGTGCGGCTGTCACGTCACGTGCGCGCGCAAATGCGACGGATCGGCCTGCTACACGCAGCGGCGCCGCAAAGTGGGAACGCAAGCGCTATGCTGCAGCCGCCACGTCCGCTTTCGAATACTGCGAGCGTTCGGTTGCACAACTGCGCACCGTGGTCGCAATCGCAGCAACGATTCTGCGCGCGCCGCCGCTCACCGCCGACGACCGGCGCAGCCAGCGAACCATGCTGGAACTGCTGCTGGATACCGCGGAGGGATATCAGCACATGGCCGAGGAAGATCGCACGTTGTTCGAAGTGCTGGTGCTCGATGCCCGCGGTATCGAAGCGACGGAAATGACGGCCACGGAAGCGATCAGACTATTGAACGCGAAGGGCAAGCAGGCAGAGCATGCACCGGCGTGATGCTCGTCAAACGTTCATCACCTGCTCGAGCACTTCGCGCAACGCCGGCGTGCATGCAATGACCCGATTGCCGTTTTGCAGACAATTCGGCGTGAGGAAATCGTTGGTCCAACCGCCGGCTTCCTGCACGATCAGCACGGCGGCCGCGGCGTCCCACGAGTTGATGTGCAGTTCGCAATAGCCGTCATGACGGCCCATCGCGACATAGGCAATGCCGAGCGCACCTGAACCACGGCGCTTCACGCCGGCGCCGAGCTCATGCAACCGTGCGTGCACGGCTGCATAGCCTTCGAACTGGATGCGCGACGACCAGCCCAGTTCGACGACCGACTGACGAATGTCGTCGATCGTGCTGACCTTGATCGGCTTGCCGTTTAGCGTCGCGCCGGCGCCGCGTTGCGCGGCGAACAGTTCGTCGAGCATTGGGTCGTACAGCACGCCGACTTCGGCGCGTCCGTCGCGCACGAATGCGATCGACACGCAAAAGTGCGGCACGCCGCGTGCGAAATCGGCGGTGCCGTCGATCGGATCGACAATCCACACGTCGCGGCCGAACGAGCCGCCGCCCTCTTCGCCGAAGAAGTCGTCGTCGGGGAACGCGTCGGCGATGCGCTTGGCGATCAGTTGTTCGACTTCGGCGTCGGTTTCGGTCAGGTAGTTTTGCGGACCTTTGAATTCCAGCTTCAGCACTTCGTCGCGCGCATCGAAACGCAGGCGGATCAGACGCCCTGCTTCGCGTGCGATTGCGCAGGCGGCCATAAAGCGGAGATTCAGTTGCACGTCGGTCATGCTGTCCTCAGGTCGTGTATGGATCAAGGCGGCGGCAAGTGTCAAAGCACGTGCCGTCGCGTGCGTGGGTCATTTCATTCAGCCGGCGCTCGAATGGTGCTCGACCACCAGCGGCGTGAGCGCCGCGCGCAGCGGCTCGGGCAGCGGTACAGGCCGGCGCGACTCGCGGCCCACGTACGCATGAATGAAATGCCCCTGCGCCGCGGGCTCGGCCGCGCCTTCCTTGAAAAGGCCGACTTCGTAGCGCACGCTCGTCGTGCCGAGCCGCGTCACGCGCAGCCCGACGTCGACACGGTCCGGAAACGCGAGCGGCGAAAAGTAGCTGCACTGCGTCTCGACGACGAGCCCGATCGTCTCGCCGCGCTCGAAATCGAGCACGCCGGTGCGGATCAGATATTCGTTCACTACCGTATCGAAGTAACTGTAGTAGACGACGTTGTTTACGTGACCGTAGACGTCGTTGTCTTCCCAGCGCGTCGCGAGCTGCAGGAAGTGCGGGTATGCATGGCGCGGTGTCGGGATCGGCTTTTTCATCGTGGCATGGGTGTGAGTGGAATCGAACTGCAATGCTTCACAGCGATTCGTTCAACATGCGGCGATAGTCGTCGGCACTGGCTTCGCGAGGATTGGTCTTGTGGCAATGATCGGCGAGTGCCCCTGCGATCACCTTGTCGAATACGCTCGCATCGACGCCCATTTGCGCGAGCCCAGTGGGCAGCCCAAGGCGCGCCGTCATGTCGTGCACCACCTGCGCAAGATCCGCATCGCGCGCAACGCCCATTGCATGCCGCATTCTTGCGTAGCGGCGCTCGTGCACCACGCTCGGCGCGCTCTCGTTGAAGCGCAGCACCGCGGGCAGCACAACCGCGTTCAGCGTACCGTGATGCAGCGACGTGCGGCCACCCACCGCCACGCCACCCAGCGGATGCGACAGCGAATGCACGCAGCCGAGGCCTTTCTGGAACGCCATCGCGCCTTGCATCGATGCGCTCATCATCGCGAGACGCGCATCGCGGTCGCTGCCGTCGGCGGTCGCACGTTCGATATGGGTCCATGCGCGCTCGAGGCCGTCGAGCGCAATGCCGTCCGCGGGCGGATTGAAGGCCGCCGACAAAAACGTCTCGATGCAGTGCGCGATCGCATCCATGCCGGTCGCGGCGGTCAGCATCGGCGGCAGGCCAAGTGTCAGACCCGGATCGCAAATCGCGGCTTTCGGCAACAGATGCCAAGAATGAAAGCCGAGCTTGCGGCCGTCGTTCAGAATCACGATCGCCCCGCGCGCCACTTCGCTGCCGGTGCCGGCTGTGGTCGGCACCGCGATCAACGGCGCGGCCGCATCGGTGATCCGGTTGCTGCCGCCTTCGATCGTCGCGTAGTGCGTGAGCGGCCCGGGATGCGCGACTGCGATCGCCACGCCCTTGGCCAGATCGATCGACGAGCCACCGCCTACCGCGACGAGGCCGTCGCAACGCTCGTCGCGATAGCGCGCGGCGGCGGCGAGCACCATCGCTTCGGTCGGGTTCGACGGCGTGTCGTCGAACACCGGCAGGCTGCCCAGTTGCAGCGCGTCGAGTGCGCGTTGCGCGAGACCGGCAGCCACGACGCCCTTGTCGGTGACCAGCAGCGGCCGCTTGATGCCCACTCGCGTGCATTCGGCCGGCAACTGCGCGAGCGCGTCGTAGCCGAGGTGAATATGGGTCAGGTAATAGATGTACGCCATGTCGGTTGCGCTCCTCGTTTCCTCTTGTGTGCAACGGCACCCGAACGGATTCCGTTGAAGGACAAAACGGCACGCAGCCGCCGGCGGTCAGGCACCGCTGTGCAGCCGCGCTTGATGCGAAACACGTGATGCAAAACCGATAAGCGGGTGGCCTGCATCGCAGCGCGTCGTCGCGTCGTCGTTGCGTTGCGCGACGCGCAGTGCGTTCCAGCCAGATCGCAGAGCCTATAGTCTACGGTCTATTGCGCGGCACGTTCGACGAATTCGACAGGCATTTGAGGTTGGCTGCAGCGACTTTACGCGGCACAGAGCTCGCGCACTTCTGCGGCGAAGCGCTCGACCGTTTCCTGCTGCGTATCCCATGCGCACATCAGCCGGCAGCCGCCTGCGCCGATGAATTCGTAAAACTTCCAGCCGCGGGCGCGCATGGCCTTGGCCACCGGCGCCGGCAGTTGCGCGAACACCGCGTTCGATTGCGATGGGAACATGATGCTGACGCCCGCAATTTCGGCAAGCCGCGTCTGCAGCAGTTGCGCCATCGCGTTCGCATGGCGTGCGTTGCGCAGCCACACGTCGTCGTCGAGCAGGCCGAGCCATGGCGCCGAGATAAAGCGCATCTTCGACGCGAGCTGACCGGCCTGCTTCAGGCGGTAAGCGAAATCGTCGGCCAATGCGCGGTCGAAGAAGATCACCGCCTCGCCGACCGGCAAACCGTTTTTCGTGCCGCCGAAACACAGCACGTCGACACCCGCGCGCCACGTAATCTCCGACGGATGCACGTCGAGCGCCGCCACCGCATTGGCGAAACGCGCGCCGTCCATATGCACCTTCAGATGGCGGCGCTTGGCGATCGCGGCAATCGCGCGGATTTCCTCGACGCTGTACACCGTGCCGACTTCGGTCGATTGCGTCAACGTGACGACTTTCGGCTTCGGATAGTGAATATCCGCGCGACGCGTGATGACTGCCTCGATCGCATCGGGTGTCAGCTTGCCGCCGACGCCGGGCGCGGTCAGCAGTTTCGAGCCGTTCGAAAAGAATTCGGGACCGCCGCATTCATCGGTTTCGATATGCGCCAGCTCGTGGCAGATCACCGAGTGATACGACTGACACAGCGACGCCAGCGCGAGCGAATTGGCCGCCGTGCCGTTGAATACGAAGAACACTTCGCAGTCGGTCTGAAACAGGTCGCGCAGACGGTCGCAGACGCGCTGGGTCCACGAGTCGTCGCCGTAGGCAGGCTCGTGGCCGCTGCCGTTGGCTGCGATCAGCGCTTGCAGCGCCTCGGGGCAAATGCCCGCGTAGTTGTCCGACGCGAAATGTTGCATGGTGGGGATGGGCGCGGTGGCGCCGGGCAAAGGAAAGGAGCCGCTATTTTAGTGCGAGGGCCGCAGCGTGGTACGACGCGACGCGGCGGCACTCAGCGCGCACGCCGTGCCGTGACCAGCCCAAGCCCGGCCGCGCCGGCCAGCAACACCGCCGCCGCGAGCCACAGCGCCGGCGTGAACGAGCCGGTGCGCGCCGCAATCGGCGCGGCGACCAGCGGCCCGAGAATCTGCCCGAGGCCGTACGCGGCGGTCGCGTAGCCCATCAGACCCGCCGCCGCATCGCCGTGCAGGCGGCGCGCCTCGCGCATCGCGAACAGCGTGATCGCCGTGAACGGCAAGCCGATCAGCACGCTGCCGAGTGCAAAGCCGCCGACGCTCGGCCACACGATGCTCAAAGCGATGCCCACTGCCTGCAGCACGTAGCTGACCGCCATCAGCGTGCGATTGTCCCAGTGCAGCGGCAAACGCGTGCCGGCCCACGCCCCCACCATCAGCGCCACGCCGAACATCGGCCAGAACAGGTCCGGCCAGACCGTGCCCGGCAACGCGGCGCGTGCGATTACCGGCAGGAAGGTCGCGGTGATGATGTAGCCGAAGCCCGGCATCGCGTAGAGGACGATCAGCCACAGCGCGTCGCTGTGATGAGTGGGCGGCAAGTCGTGCGCGGCGTGCGTGGAGTGCGTGGCGTGCGCGGAGTGCACAAAAGTTGCGCCGGGCGATGTCGGCGCGGTGGCCGCAGGATTCGACGACGTCGCGCAAGCCGGTGTCGGCGACCTGCGTGCGCCGTTCGCGAACGTTCCCGCATGCGATGCCGTCGAGGTTTGCGCAGGATCCGGTTGCCGCGCCACCGGCACCCTTTGCGCGGTGCCACCGCGGGCGGGCGCGAATACGCGCCATACGAGCGCCGTCAACGACGCAGCGACCACGCCGAAGCCGAACCAGCCGGCCGTCGCGCCCAGGCCGCCCGCGACGCTGACGAACAGTCCCGTCGCGGCGATGCTGAAGCCGGGTCCCATGTAGATCATCCCGCCGAGCGCACTCGCATGCAGTTCGGCCAGCCGGCGCAAGCCCCATTGCGAAGCGAACACGAAGGTCCACGCGCTGGCCACGCCCGCCGCAAAGCGGATCGCGAGCCATATCCAGAAGCCGTGCGTGACACCCATTGCCAGCACCAGCAGCGCGGTTGCGACCAGTCCCCAGCGCACCACGCGTGCCGCGTCCACCCGCAGCGCGGCGCAGGTCAGCGCACCGAGGCAATAGCCGGCATAGTTCGCCGACGCGAGCCAACCGCCTTGCTGGATGTCGAGCATGCCTTCCTTCAGCATCAGCGGTAGCAGCGGCGTAAAGGCAAAACGGCCGACGCCGAGCGTGACCGCCAGGGCAACCATGCAGGCGAGCGCAGTGCGGCGCGCAGCATGCGCTTGCGCGCGATGTTCGAGCGTAACGGAGGCTAGGTCGTTCATTGGCTGGCAAAGCGCATTCGCGTATTCCGGACGAATCGGCCTCCAGAACACGCTAGCGTTATTGCCACGCCCGGAAGCTTTCACCCATGTTAGCCCGCGTTTATAATCACAAAAAATGAATAATTCAGATTGAATCAATCTCCCGCAGAGAATCATGGATCTAGCTGCCCTGACCATATTTCGCACCGTCGTGCGCGAAAACAGCATGACGCGCGCCGCCGCCAAGCTGAATCGCGTGCAGTCCAATATCACGGCCCGCATCAAGCAGCTCGAAGAACAGCTCGGCACCGACCTGTTTATCCGCGACGGCCGCCGGCTGGTGCTGACACCTGCTGGCGAAACCTTGCTGCCCTACGCGGAGCGACTGCTGGCGCTCGCCGAAGAAGCGCGCCACGCGGTGCGCGAGAACCGGCCAAGCGGGCGGCTGAGGCTCGGCACGATGGAAAGCGTGGCTGCCACGCGTATGCCCGCGCTACTCGCGCGCTATCACCAGGCCTGGCCCGATGTTGCGCTCGAGCTCGAAACGGGCACTACCGGCCGGCTGATCGAACGGGTGCGCGAGTTCGAAGTGGATGCCGCGCTGATCGCCACACCGCTTGACTCGGCCGCGACGTTCGGCGACCAGATCGACGTCGTCCGGGTCTGCACCGAAGAGCTCGTGATGCTGACGCCGCGCGATCATCCGCCGGTCACCCGCGCCGGCGATGTCGAGCTTTCGACGCTGATCGCGTTCGAGCGCGGCTGCGCGTATCGCAGCTATGTCGAAAAGTGGTACCTCGAGCATGGCATGCGCCCGGCCCGCGTGCTGGAATTTGCGTCGTACCACGCAATCGTTGCGTGCGTCGCGGCAGGCGCCGGCGTGGCCGTCGCGCCGCGTTCGGTGCTCGGCGTGCAGGCGAGCGTCGCCGATATCGCCGTGCATTCGCTGGGCGGGGAAATCGGCACGATCGATACGCTGCTGATCTGGCGGCACGAGCATTTCTCGTCGGCGCTCAATGCGCTGAAGGAAATGCTGCTGGAGAAAGGCAATCCGGATGCGCTGGTGGCGGGTGTACCAGAGGCGGTGGTTTAGGCGTTGTGGGAGGGTTGCGCGGGGATTTGCTTGACGGTCGCGCGGAGGCGGATGTGGAGGTTATGCATCGATTAGGTGGGCCATGTCGAAGCTTGACCGCGGCCAGGATGCCCACCTCTGCGCCAGCTTCCGGGCCACCACGAGGCCACCACGAGGCCACCCCGGGGCCACCACGGTGCCACCCCGAGGTCACCCAGGCGCCAATCCGGCGCCAATCCGGCACAAAGCTGCCACCGGGATGAGGTTGAAGCGCCTGCTCGCGCAAGCGCTTCAACAAGCTTCACAGTTGCGCTTCGACCCAGCCCTTAACACCGGCCAGTGCGGCCGGCAGGTTGCCAGGCTCCGTACCGCCGGCTTGTGCCATGTCCGGCCGGCCACCGCCCTTGCCGCCCACCTGCTGCGCGACGAAATTGACGAGTTCGCCCGCCTTGACCTTCTTGCTTGCCTCAGGCGTGACGCCGGCAATCAGGCTGACCTTGCCGCCCTCGACCGACGCAAGCACGATCGCTGCGCTCTTCAGTTTGTCCTTCAACTTGTCGACGGTTTCGCGCAGCGTCTTGGCGTCCGCGCCGTCGAGCGTGGCCGCGAGCACGTGCACGCCGGACACTTCGATGGCCTGGCTCACGAGTTCGTCGCCCTGGCTCGACGCCAGCTTTGACTTCAGCGCGCCCAGTTCCTTTTCCAGCGACTTCAGCTGGTCCTGCACTTGCGCGATGCGTTGCGTCAGTTCGGACGGTTGCGCCTTCAGCGCTGCGGCTGCCGCATTGACGCGTGCGTCGAGTTCCTGCACGAAGCGCACCGCGTTGTCGCCGGTGATCGCCTCGACGCGGCGGATACCCGCCGCCACGCCGCCTTCCATCACGATCTTGAACAGACCGATATCGCCGCTGCGCTGCACGTGCGTACCGCCGCACAGTTCGCGCGAGAAACCGAGGTCGAGCACGCGCACTTCGTCGCCGTACTTTTCGCCGAACAGCGCCATCGCGCCGCCCTTCACCGCTTCGTCGTAGGACATCACGCGCACGATGCCCGGTGCGTTCGCGAGTACTTCCTCATTGACGATCGCTTCGACGCGGCGGATTTCGTCGTCGGTCATCGGCGCGTTGTGCGCGAAGTCGAAGCGGGTCTTGTCGGCATCGACCAGCGAACCCTTCTGCTGCACATGTGCGCCGAGCACTTCGCGCAGCGCCTTGTGCATCAGGTGCGTGGCCGAGTGGTTACGCGCGGTGCGGGCGCGGCGGATCGCGTCGATTTCGGCCTTCACGACGTCGCCCACTTTGAGCGTGCCCTGTTCGAGCACGCCATGATGGCCGATCACGTCCGCCTGGACTTTCTGCGTATCGGCAACGGCAAACCGTACGCTCGCGTTGGCGAGCACGCCCTGGTCGCCAACCTGGCCGCCCGACTCCGCGTAGAACGGCGTGTGGTCGAGCACGACCACCGCCTGCTGACCCTTCGCGACCTCATTGACCGACGCGCCGTCGACGTACAACGCGGCAACCTTCGCATCGTCGAAGACGATTTCCTCGTAACCGTGGAAGGTGGTTTTCGCGCCCGAGTAGTCGAGGCCCTGCGCCATCCGGAACTTGCCGGCCGCGCGCGCCTGCTCGCGCTGACGCGCCATCGCTTCGTCGAATGCCGGCTCGTCGACCGTGACGTTGCGCTCGCGGCACACGTCGGCGGTAAGGTCGAGCGGGAAGCCGTAAGTATCGTGCAGCTTGAACGCCAGTTCGCCGTCGAGCGTCTTGCCGCCTTTCGCATCCAGATCGGCCAGTGCCGATTCGAGAATCGACATGCCGTGCTCGATGGTTTCGAAGAAGCGCTCTTCCTCCTGACGCAGCACGTCGGTGACGCGCTTTTCCGCGTCTTTCAGTTCCGGGTAGGCGCCGCCCATCTGCGCGACGAGGTCCGGCACCAGCTTGTGGAAAAACGAGCCCTTGCGGCCGAGCTTGTAGCCATGGCGGATCGCGCGGCGCACGATCCGGCGCAGCACGTAGCCGCGGCCTTCGTTGCCGGGAATCACGCCGTCCACAATCAGGAACGAGCACGCACGGATGTGGTCGGCGATCACCTTCAGCGAATTGTTGGTGAGATCGGCGACGCCGGTTTCGCGCCCGGCGGCCTGGATCAGCGCCTGGAACAGGTCGATTTCGTAGTTGCTGTGCACGTGCTGCAGCACTGCGGCAATCCGCTCGAGGCCCATGCCGGTGTCCACGCACTGCTTGGGCAGCGGCGTCATATTGCCCTGCGCGTCGCGGTTGAACTGCATGAACACGAGGTTCCAGATTTCGATGTAGCGGTCGCCGTCTTCCTCCGGCGATCCCGGCGGGCCACCCCACACGTCCGGACCATGGTCGTAGAAGATTTCCGAACACGGACCGCACGGGCCGGTGTCGGCCATCTGCCAGAAGTTGTCCGACGCGTAGCGCGCGCCCTTGTTGTCGCCGATGCGGATGATGCGCTCGGCCGGCACGCCGACTTCATTGGCCCAGATGCCGTAGGCTTCGTCGTCTTCGTGATAGACGGTGACCCACAGCTTTTCTTTCGGCAGCTGGTAGACGGTGGTGAGCAATTCCCACGCGTAGTGGATCGCGTCGCGCTTGAAATAGTCGCCAAACGAGAAGTTGCCGAGCATCTCGAAGAACGTATGGTGACGTGCCGTGTAGCCGACGTTTTCGAGGTCGTTGTGCTTGCCGCCCGCGCGCACGCTGCGCTGTGCGGTGGTGGCTCGCGAATATGGGCGGCTTTCGGCGCCGAGGAACACGTCCTTGAACTGCACCATGCCCGAATTGGTGAAGAGCAGCGTAGGGTCGTTGCCCGGCACGAGGCTCGACGAACGGACGATTGTATGGCCCTTCGATTCGAAGAACTTGAGGAATTTCTCGCGGATTTCGGCGGCTTTCATAGCGGGCTGGGGACGGTCCTGGACATTGTTCCGACGCCTTGCGCGCAACGCGCCGGCGTAGTTTCCTGAACCGCCGATTATACGGGATCGGCGTGCCCGCGCGGCGCCGGGCGCCCGCTATGGCGCGGCGTTAGCCGTTCGGCCAGGGGCGCTTCGCGCAAACCCTCGGCCGGCATGGCAAAACCGACAGGACAAACCTCGCTGAAAGCCGCGTGTGCATTTGTCCTATGCCGTTTGGCCGGATACGCCGCCGCGCGCCGATCGCTTAAGATGCAGGGCGTCGCAGCAACCCCATTTGCAGTGTGCCGCGCAGCTCGCCGCGTGGTTTGCCGCGCGGTTTGCGCGGTACACGGCCGTACCGTTTTTCTGGAGACATCAACCGCATGGGCGCTCTCAGTCATATCCGCGTGCTGGATCTCACCCGCGTGCTCGCCGGCCCGTGGTGCGCGCAAACTTTTGCCGACTTCGGCGCCGACGTAATCAAGATCGAACGGCCCGGCAGCGGCGACGACACGCGTCACTGGGGGCCGCCGTACCTGAAGGCACCCGACGGCACCGATACGCGCGAAGCCGCGTACTACCTCGCGGCCAACCGCAACAAGCGCTCGGTTACGGTGGATATCGCCAGCGCCGAGGGGCAGCGCATCGTGCGCGAGCTGGCCGCGCACAGCGACGTGGTGCTGGAAAACTACAAGGTCGGACAGTTGAAGAAGTACGGGCTCGATTACGAGTCGCTAAAGGCCGTGAAACCCGATCTGATCTATTGCTCGGTCACCGGCTTCGGTCAGACCGGCCCGTATGCGCAACGCGCCGGCTACGACTTCATCATCCAGGGCATCGGCGGTTTCATGAGCATCACCGGCGAGCGCGACGGGCTGCCCGGCGGCGGCCCACAAAAAGCCGGCGTCGCGATCGCCGACCTGATGACCGGCATGTACTCGGCGTTTGCCGTGCTCACCGCGCTCGCGCACCGCGACCGCACCGGCGAAGGCCAGTACATCGACATGGCGCTGCTCGACGTGCAGGTGGCAATGCTCGCCAACATGAACTCGAACTTCCTCGCGAGCGGCGCGCCGCCGGTGCGCTGGGGCAACGCACACCCGAACATCGTGCCGTACCAGACCTTCCAGACCAGCGACAGCTGGATCATCGTGGCGGT
>DATLOW010000007.1:0-5091 GCA_035536055.1 Paraburkholderia sp.
CTTGCGACGATGGCGGCGATGATGATGCCCGCGCTCATGCCGATGCTATGGCGCTTTCGCCGCTCCGCGGCAACCCGGTACGGCGCGCAGGCCAGCGGACTCGCAGTAGCCGTGGGCGTGGGTTATTTCCTTGTATGGAGCTCAGTGGGCGTGTTTGTCTACGCGTGCGGCGCGATGGTCGTAGCGGCTGCGCTGCGCTACGCTCCATTCGCTCGCACGCTGCCGTTTGCAGCTGGTATCGTCGTTGCGGGCGCAGGCCTGCTGCAGTTCAGCGCATGGAAGGCGCGTCATCTTGCCGCTTGCGGCGACGCGTGCTGTCGGCCCGGCCGCAACGGCGCGGCAGCGGCGCAGGCGCTGCGCGCGGCGCTGGAACACGGTATGCGAGCCGGCCTGCACTGCGTTTGCAGCAGCGCGGGTTTGACCGCAGCGAGTCTCGCGGTCGGCATGATGGATTGGCGCACGATGGTCTGCGTCACGGCGGCGCTCACCGCGGAACGCGTCGCACCGCATGGCAGGCGTGTCGCGCAGGCGAGCGGCGCGCTCGGTATCGCGGCAGGCGCGGCACTGCTTGCCAGGGCAGCCGGCGCGGCATTCGGCATGCAGCTTTAAAGCGCTTTTCGGCTGATTTCAAGCGCTTGCTGTCATACCTGCACGCACCCAATGCCGTGCGCATTTGCACCGCGACAGTGAAGCGCGCCAACCTGTGCGATGGCCCATGTCCTTCAGCACAGCCGTGCGCAATGCAGTACCCTTCGTCTGCCATCGTTGCCTGCCGCGCACGGCGGCACAGCTGACGTTTATGCAAGTCAGCCTTTCATTCACTTATTCAGATCGGATATCGAAGAGGCGAATCATGGAATATCGGCATCTAGGTGCATCGGGATTCAAGGTTCCGGTACTCAGTTTCGGCACGGGTACCTTCGGCGGCAAAGGGGATTTTTTCAAGGCATGGGGCGCCACGGACGTCGCGGAAGCGCGCCATCTGCTCGACATCTGCTTCGATGCGGGCGTCACGATGTTTGACAGCGCCGACATCTATTCGAGCGGCGCCGCCGAGTCGGTGCTCGGCGAGGCGCTGAAGGGCCGCCGCGACAAGGCCATCATCTCGACCAAGGGCACCTTCCGCTTCGACGAGAACGACCCGAACGCGGTCGGCTCGTCGCGCTTTCATTTGATCAAGACCGTCGATGCCGCATTGAAGCGTCTGCAAACGGATTACATCGACCTGTTCCAGCTGCACGGCTTCGATGCGAAAACGCCGGTCGAAGAAACGCTGTCGACGTTGAACGACCTGGTACGCGCCGGCAAGATCCGCTACACGGGTGTGTCCAATTTCTCCGGCTGGCATCTGCAGAAGTCGCTCGATGTGTCCGACCGCTACGGCTATCCGCGCTATGTCGCGAACCAGACCTACTACTCGCTGGTCGGCCGCGACTACGAGTGGGAGCTGATGCAGCTGGGCCTCGATCAGGGCGTCGGCGCGGTGGTGTGGAGCCCGCTCGGCTGGGGACGTCTGACCGGCAAGCTGCGCCGCGGCAAGCCGCTGCCCGAAACCAGCCGCCTGCACGTGACGGCCGACCAGGGCCCGCCGGTGCCGGAGGAATACCTGTATCGCGTGGTCGATGCGCTCGATGAAATCGCCGAGGAAACCGGCAAGACCATCCCGCAGATCGCGTTGAACTGGGTGCTGCAGCGGCCGACGGTGTCGACCGTGATTATCGGCGCGAGAAACGAGGAGCAGTTGCGTCAGAACCTCGGCTCGGTGGGCTGGAACCTGACCGCCGAGCAGGTCGCCAAACTCGACGCCGCCAGCAAGCTGCGCCCGGCGTATCCGTACTGGCATCAGGAAGGCTTCGCCGAACGCAACCCGTTCCCGGTGTAAGCATCGCAAAGGTGGCGCGCGCAACCATCGCAGGCAACGATTGCCGGCAACCACCGCGCGCGCCACGCCGATGCGTCGCAGCGCGACGCATCGGCCCCTCCGTCAACGGCGGCGCTTGCTCAGCGTGACCGTTTCGAACAGCTCGTAATTGCCGGTCGGCGTCTTGTCGGCGCCGGGCGCATGGTAGTAGTTCATCGTGATCGTCGTCTTGCCGCCGTGCTCGCCCGGATCGACGTCGAACACCGCAATCCCGTAGCCGGTGCCGGTATCGCGCTGCGCGGACCACACCGCATCTTCGACCGCATCGGCCGGCGCGCGCACAAAGGTGCCCGCGGTCGTGCCCGGCATCGGCCGGTTCGGCTTCGTGAAGATCTGCGCTTGCGGATTGCCGGTGCCGGCATCC
Organism: Paraburkholderia sp.; assembly: GCA_035536055.1. GTDB lineage: Bacteria > Pseudomonadota > Gammaproteobacteria > Burkholderiales > Burkholderiaceae > Paraburkholderia. The sequence continues at coordinate 2,286 of DATLOW010000007.1, forward strand.
ACGCCGTACACGTCGAGCGGCGCACTGGTGCCGCCGCCACCGAGAATCAGGTGGATCGTGCCGTGGCTGGTGTCGAAGGTATTGCCGGTCTGCTGTGCATGCGGCACCGGGCGCGGCGTCAGCGTGTCGACGCGCTCGCCGGTTTTGATGTCCGTGCCCAGATGGTGGTGGCAGCCGTGCACCGGATAGCTGCGCTCGTAGTCGTGATCGTGGCCGCACAGGACCAGGTCGACACCGTAGCGCTCGAACAGCGGCAGCCATTCCTCGCGCAGCGCCTTGTCCGAACCGTTGCCGGTCTTCGACGAGCTGAGCGCGTCCTGGTGCATCTGCACGACGATCCAGTCGATGTCGCGATCGTCGGCGGCGCGGCGCAGCGTCTTTTCGAGCCAGCGCGTCTGTTCGCCATTGCTGTAGCCGCGCACGTATAACGACGTGCCGGGCTGGATCGGCGGATTGCCGGTGCTCGGCACCGGCACCAGCGGCGCCGGGCCCGCGACGAAGGCGGCCGCGTCCTGATACACGATGTCGTCGGCATCGAGCGACACGAACAGCACCGAGCTCACCTGGAACGTGTACCAGCGGCTCGGAAAGCGCGTGCCGTTCTCGGGCAGCGTATAGCGCGTGCGGTACGAATCGAGGCCCTGCTGACCGTTGTTGAATTCGAGTTCGTGGTTGCCGGGGCACGGCATCCACGGGCGATTCGCCGATGAGCTCTGGTTGTTGTTCGCGAAGTCGCGCCACACGTCGGTCTGATGCATCGGGTTCAGGTTCGCGTAGCACAGGTCGCCGTTCAACAAGTGGAACAGCGGCTGGAAGCGCTCGACCGCATCCACCGCAAAGCGGCTTTGCGGCGACGACAGCACCCAGTTCGTGTTCGGCGTCGCGAGGTCGCCGTAGCTCGTGAAGCGGAACGGCTTGCGGCCCTGCGGCGCGGTGCTGAAGGTCGCGCTGAACGGGCTGGCCGCACTGCTGTTGTCCGCGGTGACTTCGTAGCGGTAACGGGTATCCGCCTTCAGGTTCGACAGACGCGCGTGATACGTGAACACCACCACGCCGTTCAGACCGTCGGTGTACGTGCGCTGCACGGCGTGCACCGTTTCGCGGTGACCGTGCTGCGCGCTGACGGTGACGCGCGGATGCGTGGCCGCCGCCGGCGAAGCCCACGACACCACCACTTCGCTGGTGGGATCGTTGCCCCACGTCAGGTGGATCTGCTCGGGCGTGCCGTCGGCCGCGGCGTTCGCATCGGCCGCGCGCGCGGTGCCGGCCAGCGCACCGGCGGCGCCCGCGAATCCCGATGCGCCTGCAAGCTTCAGGAAGCCGCGGCGCGACACGCTGGCGCTCGCTTCAGTCAAAGATGCATCGGGGGTGTTCTTCTTCGTCATGTCGTCTTCGCCTCGCAAGTGACTACGGCCATGCGTCGGCCTGCGCGCCGTTGTACGACACAGCGCGGCGCGCAGGCGTAAGCGTGGTGGGGGGTGGGTGAAGGCGAAACGATGGCCGCTGCAGATGACTGCGCTATGACATTTTTTTTCGCCTGGCGCGGCATGCAGCGATTCGCGCGGCATCAAATGCAAGATTGTGCTTCTGTCCGCGCGCATTGCAGAGTAGTCTCATCCAACACAACCAGCCAGCCGATATCAAACTCGGAGGAGACATCGATGGATCTCGAAGCTCGCACCATGAAACGTGTGATGGCCCGCCTCGTGCCGTTCCTGATCGTGTGTTACTTCATTGCGTATCTGGACCGCGTGAACGTGGGCTTTGCTGCATTGCAGATGAATCAGGCACTCGGCTTTTCGGCGTCGCAATTCGGCTTCGGCGCCGGCGTATTCTTTATCGCCTATTTTTTCTTCGAGGTCCCGTCCAATCTGCTGCTCGAACGCTTCGGCGCGCGCCGCTGGATTGCACGCATCATGTTTACGTGGGGCATTCTGGCGGGCGCGATGGCGTTTATCCCGCACATTTCCCAATATACGGGCATGAAAAACGTCGAGGTGTTTTACGGGCTGCGAATCTTGCTGGGCATCGCCGAAGCGGGCTTCTTTCCCGGCATCATTTTCCTGCTGACCTTGTGGTTCCCGGCTGCGTATCGCGGCCGCGTGGTCGGCTACTTTATGGCGGCGATTCCGCTTTCTACCGTGATCGGTGCGCCGATCTCGGGCGCACTGCTGTCGCTGGACGGCAAGGGCGGCCTTGCGGGCTGGCAGTGGCTGTATCTGCTCGAAGCGATGCCGGCGCTGGTGCTCGCCGTCGTGGTTTACTTTTACCTGACGGACCGGCCCACCGACGCGCACTGGCTCGCCGCCGATGAGCGCAACTGGCTGGTCACGCGCCAGGCCGACGAACGCAAGCATCGCGAAGCGGTGCGCGCCTTCAGCGTCAAACAGGCGATCTTCAACCCGCGCGTGCTGGCCATCGCGCTGATCTATTTCGGTGCGAACGCAACCAATTACGGTCTGAGCTTCTTTCTGCCACAGATCGTCAAGTCGTTCGGGCTGTCGAATCTGCAGACCGGCTTCGTCACGTCGCTGCCGTACATCGTCGGTGTGATCAGCATGATCGTGTGGGGCCGCCATTCGGACCGCAAGCTCGAGCGCAAGCGCCACGTGGCGATCGCGCTGCTGGTGGCGGCCGCCGGCATCGCCGCGGCGGCCGGCCTCGACGATCCGACCTTGAAGATGGTGGCGCTGTCGATTGCCGGCTTCGGTATCTTCGGCTGCCTGCCGGTGATCTGGACCTTGCCGGCCGCGTTCCTGTCCGGCGCGGCCGCGGCCGGCGGCATTGCCGCGATCAATTCGCTCGG
>DATLOW010000008.1:0-3774 GCA_035536055.1 Paraburkholderia sp.
AACAACCCCGAGGTTCTTCGCGAGCTCGACGGATCCGTCTATGTGATCGACGACGACAGCGCCATGCGTGACGCGATGGTGTCGTTGATCGGCTCGGTCGGCTGGAAGGCCGTCGCGTTTTCTTATGGGCATGACTTCCTCGTGTGCGAGCGGCCCGACCAACCGTCGTGCCTTCTGCTCGACGTGCGGCTACGCGGCTTGAGCGGCTTTTCGGTGCTCGACGAAATGCGCAAACGAAAGATCGACATGCCGGTCATCTTTATGACCGCGCACGGCGACGTCGAAATGTCCGTCAGAGCGATGAAGGAAGGCGCGTTCGACTTTCTGCTGAAGCCCTTTCGGGAGCAGGAACTGCTCGACGGCGTCGGCAACGCGCTGCGCATCGACCGGCGCAGACTGGCCGCACAACGCGCGCTGTCGGAAACCCAGCGTCTGTTCGATTCGCTGACCCCGCGGCAGCGCGACGTGATGGCCCTGATCGTCGACGGCCTGGTGACCAAGCAGATTGCGGCGCGGCTCAACATCAGCGAAGTCACCATCAAGATCCATCGTAAGGAAGTGATGGCGAAGATGCAGGCGCGTTCGATCGCCGAACTCGTCATCAAGGCCGCGCATCTGGGCCTGCATAACCGGCCACTCTATGAAAGTTTCGACCCCGAACAGTTTATCGAAGGACATGGGCCGCGGCCGGGCGGCTTTTTGCCTAGACTTTAACGATTCGCCGCAACGCAAACATCCATCTGAGGAGTGAATTTCAATGGGACTGTCATGGCAACAAGGGCCGCTTTCCAACGGCGCCGTCGGCCGCTTCCTCGTGCCTGAACTGCCGAAGCGCCTGCTCTACGTCGAGCCGCTGCGCCGGCGCATGCGCGTGCGTTTCGGCGATGCATGGATTGCCGACAGCGAGCAGGTGGTGCTGCTGTTCGAGCCGGCGCGTTATCCGGTCGCCTATTTCCCCGAAGGCGACGTCGCGCCCGGCGTGCTCGAACGGCTCGACCACACCACGCAGCATCAGGACCTCGGCGCCACCGCATGGTTCGCGGTGAAGCACGGCGACAAGCAGGCGCCGCGCGGCGCGTGGCAGCACACCGCACTGCCCGAGCATGCCGCCGACCTGCGGGGACGCGTCGCGTTCGCCTGGCGCATGATGGACGCGTTCTATGAGGAAGACGAACGCATCGTCGGTCATGCGGCCGATCCGTATCACCGCATCGATATCCGCAAGACCTCGCGTCACCTCGTGGTGCGTCAGGCAGAGCGCGTGATCGCCGACACGCAGCGCGCGCTGGTGCTGTACGAGTCGGGTTTCGCGCCGCGCTGGTACGTGCCGCGCGCCGATCTCGACGAAGCCGCGCTGACGCCGGTCAAGACCGAAACCTTCTGCCCTTACAAGGGCGTGTGCAGCTACTACGACATCGGCGACGCGCGGCTTGCCGCGTGGTCCTATGCGGAGACCTATCCAGAGGTCGAGCGGATCGCCGGCTTCGTGTCGTTCGAGCCGGACCTCGTCTCGGTTCATCTGGACGGTGTGCAGCTGCATCTGGAACCCGGCCAGTCGGTGATTCCGCACGGCCCCGATCGCGAGCTCACCGTGCATGAAGTACGCGCGGCGCGCAACGCGCCCTGAACGCTGAAGATGCGGCGCGCAGGGCGCGCCGGCGGAGAAACATGATGGCCCGTCTGCTGTCGGTGAATGTCGGCATGCCGCGCGATATCGACTGGAAAGGCCGCACGGTGCACACCGGCATCTGGAAGCGCCCGGTCGAGGGCCGCTGCTGGGCAGGCAAGCTGAACCTGCAAGGCGACGGTCAAGGCGATCTCGGCGGCCATGGCGGCGAGCAGCGCGCGGTGTTCGTCTATCAGCTCGAATCGTATCGGCACTGGGAACACACGCTGCAGCGCAACGACTTCGAGTACGGCCAGTTCGGCGAGAACTTCACGATCGAAGGTCTCGAAGATAGCGTCGTGTGCATCGGCGACCGTTACCGGATCGGCGATGCGCTGTTCGAGGTCACGCAGCCGCGCGTCACCTGCTACCGCGTCGGCATCCGCACCAACGAGCCGCGCATGCCGGCCCTGCTGACTTCGAGCGGCAGGCCGGGCTTCTATCTGCGAGTGCTCGAGGAAGGCGCGGTCGGTGCCGGCGACGAGATCGTCAAGGTCGGCGAAGCGACCGAGCGCATGAGCGTCGCCGAGATCAACGCGCTGCTGTACTCGCCGCACCATCCGCGCGAGGGTCTCGAGCGCGCGCTGCGCATCGAGGCGCTGTCGCCCGGCTGGCGCTGGTCGTTCGACGCGTTGTTGCGGGCCGCGCAGAGCGGCAACGCGGGCGGCAATGCCGGACTCGCGCCGGCAGCCGCCGCGCACGCGGCGCCGCAGGGCTTTCGCGCGCTGAAGGTGGCGGCGCGTAAAGCGGAATCCGCCGACGTGCTGTCGATCACACTCGAAAGCGCGAGCGGCGACGCGCTGCCCGCGGCGCAGCCCGGCCAGTACATCGTGCTGCGTCTGCCGCGGCCCGCGGGCGGCGCGCCGCTGTTTCGCAGCTATTCGCTGTCGGGCGCGGCGTCGTCGCAGCGTTACCGGATCAGCGTAAAGCTCGAGCCGCACGGCGTGGCGGGCACTTATCTGCGCGAGCAGCTGCAGGTGGGCGACACGCTCGAAGTCAGCGCGCCGCGCGGCAGCTTCGTGCTGCAGCCGGGTCGCGGCCCCGTGGTGCTGGCCAGCGCGGGGATCGGCGCGACGCCGGTGCTGGCCATGCTGCATGCGCTGGCCACCAGCGGCTCGACGCGCGAAGTGTGGTGGCTGCACGGCGCGCACGACGGGCCGCATCATGTGTTCGACGGCGAGGTGCGCGGCCTGCTCGGCGCGCTCGCGCGCAGTCACCGCTATGTTTGCTACAGCAAGCCGGCCGCCGGCGACGCGAGCGGCACCGCATTCGACGCGGTCGGCCGTCTGTCGCACGCCGCGTTGGTCGCGGCCGGCGTGCCGCGCAACGCGGACTGCTATCTATGCGGACCGTCACGCTTCATGGCCGACATGAAGGCGGCGCTCGGCGGGCTCGGCGTCGCGCCGCAGCGGATTTACGCGGAAATTTTCAACGGCGGCGAAGCGCTGACACCGGGTATCGTCGGCGCGGTGCAACGCGCGCCGCATCTACCCGACCGGCAAACCGCAGACGAGACTGCGCGCGAGGCCGCCAGCGGCCCACTGGTGTCGTTCGCGCGCAGCGGCATCGCGGTGCGCTGGGACCCGTCCGCGTATGGGAGCCTGCTCGAACTCGCCGAGGCATGCGACGTGCCGGCGCGTTGGTCGTGCCGGACCGGCGTGTGCCACAACTGCGAATGCGGCCTCGTGTCGGGTACGGTGTCGTACGAACCGCAGCCGCTCGATCAGCCAGCCGCCGGCAACGTGCTGGTGTGCTGCGCGCGGCCGAGCGAGGACATCGTCGTCGATTTGTGACGTGCGCGCGGCCGTGCGCAGGTGGCCGCGCTCACACAGGCGCGTTGCATTTGAGCATCGGGACTCACCGTCACGTCTCAAGGGCGGCCAACTGCCGTTAATATGCTGCATTCAGGCCGTAGCCGGCCTCGTGCGCGCCGTCCGTGCGCCGCTGCGAGCCGCGCGTGCGCGCCAACCTGTCTGACCCGCCGCCGCTGTCGCCCTGCAAGGCCCCGTTCCACAACGGCCGGCGCTCAATATGGAATTGCCGCAAAGTGAAGCCGACTCTCCGCCGCCGCATGGGCGCCGAACCGATCGACCGTAACGGGCGCGACG
>DATLOW010000009.1:0-3377 GCA_035536055.1 Paraburkholderia sp.
CATCAGATGCCCGTTCACGCGGCCGGTCTTGCCGCGCGCCAGTTCCGGCACGTCGGGGTTCTTCTTCTGCGGCATGATCGACGAGCCGGTGCAGAAGCGGTCCGCCAGATCGATAAAGCCGACCCGCGGGCTCATCCACAGCACGAGTTCTTCGGAGAAGCGCGACACGTGCGTCATCACCAGCGCCGCGGCTGCCGTGAATTCGATCGCGAAGTCGCGGTCGGACACTGCGTCGAGCGAGTTCGCGCAGATGCCATCGAAGCCGAGCGTCTGCGCCACCGCGTGACGATCGATCGGGTAGCTGGTGCCCGCCAACGCGGCTGCGCCGAGCGGCAGACGGTTCACGCGGGTGCGGCAGTCGCGCATCCGTTCGCTGTCGCGCGTGAACATCTCGACGTACGCGAGCAGGTGATGCCCGAACGTCACCGGCTGCGCAACCTGCAGGTGCGTAAAGCCCGGCATGATGGTTCCGGCATTCTGTTCGGCCATGTCGAGCAGCGCGCCGCGCAAATCCTTCAGCAGGCCGCCGATCCGGTCGATCTCGCCGCGCAGCCACAAGCGGATATCGGTCGCCACCTGGTCGTTGCGCGAGCGGCCGGTATGCAGTCGCTTGCCCGCATCGCCGATCAGCGCGGTCAGGCGCGCTTCGATATTCAGGTGCACGTCTTCCAGATCGAGCTGCCACTCGAATTCGCCGCGCTCGATTTCGCCTTTGATCTGCGCCATGCCGCGTTGAATCGCGGCGAGGTCGTCGGCGGAGATGATCTTCTGCGCGGCCAGCATCGATGCGTGCGCCAGCGATCCTTCGATGTCGACGAACGCGAGACGCTTGTCGAAGAAAACCGACGACGTATAGCGTTTGACGAGCTCCGACATCGGCTCCGAGAAGCGAGCCGACCAGGCTTCGCCTTTTTTGTGCAATTGGGACGTCATGGTGTAGGGCAGTAAGCGGAATAAAGAAAACGCGGACGGCGACGGGCGCCGGCGGCGGGGTTCGCGCGATTCGCGGGGTTCGCACCGCCGGAGTGGGCACGGCTCGCACGGCAAGACGGGGATTTTACCATTCGGGTGGCGCGGTTTCGGGCTTCGCCGCGGCCTCAACCCTCCGGCATCAGCACCACGAGCTTCAGATCCTCGCGATGCGCCGGCTTGAACGTAATCTGATCGTAGGCCACATGGCCGGCGCGCGGGTGCGCGAATTCGCGCCGGCCGCCTTCGCGTTCGCCGACGTCCTGCGACGCCCAGAAGCGTGCGAACGCATCGCTTTCGGCGGCCAGCGAGTCGAGCAGCGCGCGCGTCGGCGCGTCGTTCAGATGGCGGATCGAATCGGCGCGGAATTCGGCGGCAAGGCGCCGCGCACGGGTTTCCCAGTCGACGATCAGCGTGCGCCCGACCGGCGACAAAAACGTAAAGCGCAGCAGATTGCGGTCGTTGTCGCCGTCGAGCCAGCCGACGAACAGATCGGACGCCGGCGCGTTCCATGCAATCGCATTCCATTGACGATCGAGCACGTAGGCGGGCGCGTGCACCAGTTGCACGGTTTTCAGCAGCATCGCCGGGGTGTCGGTGCCGCCCGATTCCGGTTCGGCCGGGTCGCGCTGCGCGGCGAGTTCGAACAGATACGCGCGTTCCGCCCGCGACAGCTGCAGCGCCACCGCGATGCGCGCCAGCGCATCCGCCGATGCCGATACCGGCCGGCCTTGCTCGATCCACGTGTACCAGGTCGGACTGACGCCGCATAGTTGCGCGACTTCTTCGCGACGCAGGCCCGGCGTGCGGCGGCGCGGCCCGGGCGGCAGGCCGACCGCCATCGGCGACAGCCGTTCGCGATGGGCGCGGATGAATTCACCGAGTGCGCGCGCGGGCGTCGCATCGAGGGGCGGGGGGGAAGCGTCGTTCGACTGCGTGGTCATCGTGGGCAAGGCGGGTGGTGGCGATACCAGAATAGTTACTTGTCTTGTACTGGTACAGACGAGGTTCTATTGTAGCGGCATGAAACCGGTTGCGGCCGGACAAGCGGTCGTGGCTTCGGTCGAGGCTTCGGTCGTGGCGTCAGTCAAGGCTTCGGTTTCTGCTTCGGTTTTCGCACCGCGTGGGTTGCCTGGCGGCTTGCTTCACGTCCGGCCTTGCGTGCGTCAACCACCGCTACACCTTTCGCATCGCTGTCTGCCGTTACAGACCGGGGAGTCCACCATGAAGCATCGACAACAGGTTGCCGACGCGTTCGGCTCGACCGCCGCCGCTTATCTGACGAGCCACGTGCACGCCACCGGCAAGGATCTGCAGACGCTGGCCGGCGAAGTTGCGGCAACGCCGGGTGCCAGCGTGCTGGACATGGGCTGCGGCGCAGGTCATGCGAGCTTTGCGGTGGCGCCGCATGCAGCTTCGGTGGTGGCCTACGATCTGGCGCCGCAGATGCTCGCGACGGTCGCCGCAGCCGCCATCGATCGCGGCTTCTCCAACATCGAGACGCAGCAAGGCGCCGCCGAGAGTCTGCCGTTCGACAACGCCTCGTTCGACTGGGTGATCAGCCGGATGAGCGCGCACCATTGGCACGATGTGCGTCAGGCGCTGGTCGAAGTGCGCCGCGTGCTGAAGCCGGGCGGCCGGGTGATTTTCATCGATATCGCCGGCAGCGATCATCCGCTGCTCGATACGCATCTGCAGGCGGTGGAGGTGCTGCGCGACGGCTCGCATATCCGCGACTACCGCGCGGACGAATGGATCGCGTTTTTCACCGAGGCCGGTTTTAGCGCGACCGTGCGCGAGCGCTGGCGCATGCCGCTGGAGTTCGACGCGTGGGTCGCGCGGATGCGGACGCCGCAGCCGCGCGTGGTGGCGATCCGCTCGATCTGGGAAAGCGCGCCGGACGAAGTGAAGCAGTATTTCGCGGTGCAGGCGGATGGCTCGTTTGAGCTCGATGTGTTGATGATCGAAGCGCGCTAGTGCGATAGAGGCGCCGGCGTACAGCCGGCGCTCAATCCTGCCTCAACCCGTGCCTCAACCCGTATTGCGCAACCCCGCCGCAATCCCGTTGATGGTCAGGTGAATCCCGCGCCGCAGCCGCGCATTGTCTTCCCCTGCACGGTGCCGCTTCAGCAACTCGACCTGCAGGTGGTTCAACGGATCGAGATAAGGGAAACGGTTCTTGATCGACCGCGCGAGCAGCGGGTTATCCGCGAGCCGTTCCTTCTGGCCGGTAATCTCCGTCAGCACCTTCGACACGCGTTCCCATTCCGCCACGATTCGCTCGTACACGTGCTTGCGCAGCTTCTTGTCCTCGACGAGCTGCGCATAGCGCGACGCCACCGCGAGGTCGGTCTTCGCCAGCACCATATCCATATTGGAGAGCAGGTTCGAGAAAAACGGCCAGGTCT
>DATLOW010000010.1:0-26142 GCA_035536055.1 Paraburkholderia sp.
GCAGCCTGATTGCCGTCCACCGGCTGCTGCAGCGCCGTGATCACCGAATCGATGGTTGCGAATACATCGGTATTGCCCTGCGTGGCAGGCGTCACCGTGAACGAATCGCCGGACGCCGGCGTGCCCGAAATCGTCACGTTCATGCCGGTGCCGAGATTGATCGGCTGGCCGGCGGTGTACGGCTGGTTCGAGCTGATCGCAGTCGGCGGCGTGGTCGACGTGTCGTTCACGCTATAGGTCGGCGCGCCGGTGGTCGGGTCCGTGCCGAACGTGATCGAGTATGGTTTGTTGTTGCCCGGCACGCCCGATTGCGTCACCGTCACTGCGCTGATCGTGCCGGTGCCGGTGTTGGTCGAAGCACCTGCGGGCACCGGCTGCGATACGCCCGGCAGCACGCTCATGAACACGGCGAGGCCGCTGTCGCCGGTCTGGATCGAGGTGGTGTCGGAAATCTGCAGCATCCGCTGCCCCGAGTCGCCGCTGTACGTGACACCGCCGTTCGACTGGTTCGTGAACGGCGGCGTGCCGCCCTGGAAACCGGAGAAGATGTAGCTGCCTTGACCGTCGGTGGTGTTGGCGAGCGACATCAGCGTGTCGCGCAGCCCTTGCAGCTGCTTTGCCTTGGCCTGACGGTCCGCATCGTTCAAGGTGCCGTCGTTGAGCGAGCCGAGCAGCTGGTTGACCTGCTGCAGTACGCCGATCACGCCGCCCAGCGTCGAGTCTTCTGTGCCGAGCGAGGCGGTTGCGGTCGACTGGTTGGCCGCGTACTGCGTCAGCGCCGCGCCGCTTTGCGACAGCTGCACGGCTTGCGCCGCGCCCAACGGATCGTCAGCCGGTGTCAGCAGCCGCTTGTTCGTCGAAATCTCCTGCTGCAGCTGGGTCAACGTCGACTGCTGGTTATCCATGCTCTGGATAGTGTTCTGGAAAATCAGTGAAGATGCGATTCGCATGGCTCAGCGCCTTAATTGAGAGCTTGCAGGATCGTGGCGAACAGCGATTGCGCGGTCTGGATCACCTTGCTGTTCGCCTGATAGAGCTGCTGGTACATCACGAGATTGGTGGCTTCCTCGTCGAGGTTCACACCCGACACCGATTGCTGCAGCGTCGTGTACTGCGACACCACCGCAGCCTGCGCGGTGTTGGCCGCGGTGATCTGGCTCGCGGTGTTGCCGACGTTGTTCACGTAGTCGCCGTATGCGTTGGTCAGCGTCGAACCGTTGAACGCCGTGCTCGACACGAGGTTCGACAGCGCCGTGGCGTTACTGCCGTCGTTCGAGCCGCCGGTGTTCGGGCCGATCGTGAACGTGTCGCCGGTCTGCGGCGTGCCGCTCAGCGTGAACGTAATGCCGTTGACTGGCGGCGGCGTCGCCGTGTCGTTGATCGTGAAGGTATTGCCGCTGGCCGGGTCGTACGGCACCACCGTGTTGGCTGCCGTAATCGTGATGGTTTGCGGCGGCACCGTGTTGACCGTCACGGACGAGCCGACCGGGAAACCCGTCAGACCGCCGGCGGTGCTGTCGTACGACAGCGTGACCGACGAATTGATCGCGAAGCCCGTGTTCGCCGCGCCGATCGCGATCTTGCCGGTGCCGGCATTGGAATTCGACGCCGACGCAAGCGCCGGCGAGGCAGCCGCGATCTGCGAGCCGCTGGTGGCCGTCACGGCGAAGCTGTTCAGCGCGCCGCGCGTCGGTTCGATCGTGAACGAATCGCCGGCGGCCATCGTGCCGGTCAGCGTCATCGCCAGGCCGCCGATCGGATTGGCCGCGCTCGGCGCGGTCGTCGACGTGCCGAGCACGGTGCCGGTCGCGGCGTCGGTCAGCGTGTAGGTGGTGCCGTCGAAGCTGAGCTTCAGATCGCCGGTGGGCGGCGAGCTCGGGTTCGACAGCGTCGCGGACAGCGTGGCGTTACCGGTGTTGTTCAGATTCGCGACCACCGTCGGCGCCGCGACCTGGAACAGGTTGCCGCCGGGGTTGTTGTTCTGGTCGAGGCCCAGTGCATTCTGCGCGTTCACCTGCGCGGCGAAGCTGGTCGCGATCGCGCCCAGCTGCGACTCGGCCGGATCGAGCGTCTGGCTGCGGAAGCTCAGCGTGCCGCCGAGCGAACCGCCGGTGACGGCCGCATCGGGCAGCACCGTCGTGATGGTTTTCGACGGGTTGGTCGAGTCCTGCTGCTGGTAGCCCACCACCAGCTCGCTCGGATCGTCCGGCGACTTGACCGCGCTCAGTTGATAAGTCTGGTTGCCCTCGACGAGCGGATCGCCATTCGACAGCAGCACCGTGACGCTGCCGTCGCCCTGCTGCAGCGTGCTGACGCCGACCAGCTGGCCGAGTTGCGACACGGCCGCATCGCGCGCGTCGAGCAGCTGGTTCGGCTGCTGGCCGCTCGAGGTCGCCGCCGCGATCTGCACGTTCAGCTGCGCGATCTGCTTGGTGATGTTGTTGATCTGCGAAACCGTGCTCGACACGGTTGTATTGACGCTCTGGCGCATCTGGTCGAACTGCTGGCCGGCTTCGTTGAGCAGGTTGGCGAGCGTGCTCGCGTCGCTCAACGCGGTCTGCCGTGTCGCCGACTGGCCCGGCTTCGCCGCGACATCCTGCAAGCCGGAAAAGAAGCCGCTGATCGCCGCCGAAATGCCGCTCGTCGGGCTGCCGACCAGGTTATTCAATTGCGCGATCAGCGTCGAATACGAGGTGAGCGACGCGCTGCGCGACTGCGCGCTGTTGAGCACGTCGTTCAGCGTCTGGCTGACCTGGCGCTGGATCGTGTCCGTGTTGACGCCGCCGCCGACGTAGCCGGAACCGGTCGACAGCCCGGGAGCTTCGGACAGCAGCGCGAGTTCGCGCGAATAGCCCGGCGTCGCCGTATTGCTGATGTTGTTGCCTGTCGTCGTGATGGCGAGCTGTGCTGAATTCAGCCCGCTCAGGCCGATGTAGAAAAGGCTGGATGTCATGCGTGATCCTGGGAGGCGGGCTAGCAACGGCCGCCGGTTGCGTGAACAAGCGGTATATCGGCGCCGCGTGCCTAAAATTTAGGGCTGAGCCGCATACGGCGCGGCTTGCGCGGACCACCGGATCTTCGCCGGCACCAGACGCAATGGCCGACGCTGCATTATTTAGCGGCGCAGCGTCAGGCAAAGGGTGGAAGAGACGGGAAATACGGTGCTATATCGCGCGGCTGTCGTACATCCGCGGCGCACCGTCGTACGCTGTTTTGCCGCTGCGCCAGTCGGCCATCCGGCTACTGGTCAATGGCGACGGGAGCCGATATATTTTCGCCCAAGTAGATCTTTCGGGGTTCCGCAAGGGATGTCGACCTACCGCCTGCTGTGCAGGTTCCGGCCGTGCCGGTTAGTCCTGGTTTTCCAGGCAAGCGTACCCGCGATACTTCGAGGCCCCTTCATGGGGCCTCGCCTATTTCAGCTTCTGGTTTTTTCCGGGTTTCTCCCGCTTCTTACGCGGTTCTTAAGTTCACCGGTTTCTACTCGGATCGCGGATCGGTTCGCCGCTCGGTTCGCCGCTCGGTTCAGCCAATCGGCCAGGGGTGATATGCAGCATGGGCGCGCAAGACGCTGCGCGCATCAGGCGGCGCGCGAATTCACCGCTGCGAATCCGCGCGTATTGAAGCGACCTTGACGACTACTCCGACAACTCGAGCTACGCGTTACGCCCGCACCAGCGAGCGGCGTTTCATCTCGAGCTGCGTAATGAGGCGCTGCAGCGTGTTCTCCGCGCTGCCCGGCAACGACATGAAGCGCAGTCCCAGCAGATAGCGCGTGCCCGCGCCATGCGGCAACGGCGTCGCGCGCAGCGACACGATCTGCAGATCGAGCGACAGCACGCCGCCGCCGTTCAGATTCATTTCGACGTCCGGCAGCACAGTGCTGAGCGGCAGCGAAGCGACACGATCGTCGTTGGTGCGCAAGCCGATGCCACCCAACGAAAGATCGTGAATCTCGAAGCGGAACGTATCGCCCTCCGGCAGCTTGCCGGTGCAGAAATACGGATTCAGGATCGGCGTTTCGACGCGGAAATACTCGCGCCGCTGGATGTAGTACAGCACCTCCGGGAACGGCGCCTCGAACGCGGGCCGACCCTCGTAGCTCGTTTCGCGCGGCGTGCCGGTACCGAATTCGACCCGCACGCCTTCGGGCGCCGCGAGGAAGTGGCAGTGCGGCGCGGCCAGCAGGCCGCGGTTCTGCTCGGGCAGCGCGCCCCAGTCGAACACGAAGGTTTGCGCGCGCACGTCGACGTCGAGAATACGCGTTACCAGCTGGCCGCCCTTGTACTGCACGGTAAGGAAGTCGCCTCTATTGAAGAGGTTGCGCAGCTGAACGCCGATTTCCAGCGGATTGCGACGTCCGAAGTGCTCGGTTTGATCGGCGTCATCCGTCCGGTCGGTCGACAGATTGGGTTCCATGAGCTTGTCGGTATGAGGCGTAGTCTCTCGATGCGCGCCACCGGCCCCTCGGGCGCCGCGCATTCTCTGTATGCAGTCGGACCGGCGAATTTCTCCGGCTAATCGATCTATTCGCTATAGCGGCAATTATCCGACGAAGTTTAGAGTAAGCCGGAAATAATTTTTGCGTATGCGAAGACGGGCCGGCAGCAAGCGCTGTCGGCCCGGTAAATTATGCTGCATGCGTGACCGCGCTCCGCAGCGGTGCGCGGCTGATGCCGCGAGGCTCAGCTGCTCATCTGCTGCATGATCGACATCAGTTTGCGTGCGTAGTGCGGATCGGTCGCGTAGCCGGCGCGCTGCATGCCGGCCGCGAAGCCCGCCGCGCCTTTGTCGCGCGACGCGCTGACCACCGCGGCATAGCGCGGGTTGCTGGTCAGCATGTTCGCGTAGTCGGTCATCGCTTCCTGATACGAGCCGTACGCGCGGAATTTCTCGACCCGGCGCTGCGCCTTGCCATTCACGTATTCGGTCGTGACGGTCGATACCGTATCGCCGCTCCAGTCTTTGGTGGCCTTGATGCCGAACACGTTATGGCTGGTCGTGCCGTCCGGCTTCATGATCTCGCTCTTGCCCCAGCCCGATTCGAGCGCCGCCTGACCGACGATGAAGCGCGCCGGAATGCCGGTCGCCGCGCTGGCCGCCTGAGCCGGCGCCGCGAGCTTGTTGACGAACGCATCGACCTTCGGCGAAGCGCCGTTGCCGCGCAGCGGCGGTGTCAATGCGCTGTTCGCGGAGTAGCCGCGGCCGGTGGCCAGCGCGCCGTTGGCGGCCGGATTCGCGTACGCGCGGGCCAGCGCATTGAATGCCGCCGTCGAGCCGGCGCTGCCCGAGCCGCCGCCCAGCGCGCCGGCCGCGCCGCCGAGGCTGGCGCCGTCGTCGCTGATATTCGCATCGCGCATCAGCTGCTTGATCATCATGTCGGCAACGCCAATGCCCTTCTTCGACATCTGCTGCGACAGCTGCTCGTCCATCATCGACATGAACTGATCGCCTTCGCGCGAATCGAGCGGACCGTCGTGCGGCGTCGCTTCGCGCATGCTTTTCAGCATCATTTGCGTGAACACCGCATCGAACTGGCGTGCCGCAACTTTGACGCCGGCAGCCGGCGATGCCTTGACCTGAGCGCGCAGCGCATCGAAGCCCTGCACGTCGAGCGCGAAGCGCTGGTCGAGATCGGTGACCGGTTTTGAAGAATCCGCGTTCATCGGTGCTGTCCCCGCTTAGATGATTTCCAGGTCGGCGCGCAGGGCGCCCGCCGCCTTCATGGCCTGCAGAATGGACATCAGATCCGCCGGCGTTGCGCCGAGCGCATTCAACGCCTTGACGACGTCGGCGAGATTCGCGCCGGCCGTCACGTAGCGCAGCGCGCCGTTATCCTGCTTCAGCTGGATCTGCGACTGACGCGCCGCCACCGTCTGGCCATTCGAGAACGCACCGGGCTGGCTGACCACGGTCTGCGTGTTGACGACCACCGACAGATTGCCGTGCGCCACCGCACAGCTCTCCAGCGTGACCATCTGGTTCATCACGATCGAGCCGGTGCGGGCATTCAGGATCACCTTGGCCGCGGCCTTGGCCGGCTTGATCTCGAGGTTTTGCAGTTGCGCGAGAAACGACACCTGCGATGCGGTATCGGTCGGCGCCCGCAGCTGGATCGTGCGGCCGTCGATCGCGGTCGCGGTGCCGCCGCCGAACGCGTTGTTCACGACCGCGACGATCTTCTGCGCGTTGTCGTAATCCATGTCGTTCAGGTTCATTTCGAGAATGCCGCCGGCCTGCGCGATATTGACCGGCAGCGACCGCTCGATGGTCGCGCCCGCCGCGATGCGTCCGGACGCCAGCTGGTTCACCTGCACGCGGCTGCCGTTGGCGCTCGCGCCGGCGCCGCCGACCGCGAGGTTGCCCTGCGCAAGCGCATAGGTCTGCCCGTCGACGCCCTTCAGCGGCGTCAGCAGCAGCGTGCCGCCACGCAGGCTTTTTGCGTTGCCGAGCGACGAAACCGTCACGTCGATCGCTTCACCCGGCCGCGCAAACGGCGGCAGCGTGGCGGTCACCATCACTGCGGCGACGTTCTTCAGCTGCATGTTGGTCAGCGGCGATACGCCGCCGTTGGTCGCGCCGGCCTGCTGGTTGTTGATGCCGATGCCGAGGTTCGCGAGCATGTTCGCGAGGGTCTGCGTGGTGAACGGCGTCTGCGTGGTCTGGTCGCCGGTGCCGTCGAGACCGACCACGAGGCCGTAGCCGATCAGCGGGTTGTCGCGCACGCCGAGAATCTGGACGAGGTCTTTCAGGCGCTCCGCATGCGCGGCCGGCGCCGTCGCGACGACCAGCGCCGCCATCGATACCGCAAACAGCGCCGCGTTCAGCGCGGCTCTGGCAAGACGTGCCGTGCGGCTCGCGGCATGCTGCCCGAGCGCGTCACGAACGAAGGAAGTCGCGTTCATCTTCATCACCATGGCGAAATGTTGAGGAAGAAACGCTGGAACCAGCCCATCTGTTCGGCTTCGTCGATATAGCCCTTCGCCGAATATTCGATCTTGGCATCCGCGACTTCGGTCGAGAACACCGAGTTGTCGCCTGCCACGTTGTTCGGGTTCACCACCCCGGAGAAGCGCACGAACTCGTTGCCCTGATTGATCAGCATCTGCTTCTCGCCGCTCACGACGAGGTTGCCGTTCGGCAGCACGCTGGTCACCGTCACGGTGATCACGCCGTTGAAGGTGTTCGACGCATTCGCACCGCCCGACGCCTGGAACTGGTTCTGCCCCTGCGCGGCGAGGTTCGCCTTGTTCAGCAGACCGTGCAGGATGTTCGCCTGCGATATCGCGACGTTGGTCTGGCCGTTACGGTTGGCGAGTGCGCCCGACTGCTTGGTCGCGTTGACGTTTTCCGCAATCACGATGGTCAGGATGTCGCCGACGTTGCGCGGCCGCTGGTCTTCGAACAGTGGGTGCCCGGCATAACCCGCGTTGAAGATCGAGCCGGGCGTCTGCAGTTGCGGTGGAACGGGCGCCACCGCACTCATCGGCTGTTGCGTGATCGGCTGCTTCGGGACGAGCGCGCAGCCAGCCAGCGCGCTTGCGAGCGCGAGCGGCAGCGCCGCGCGCGCGGCGCCGGTACGAACCTTGAGAGTGGTGAGATGTGACATCTTGGTAACCGCCTGTTCCATGCGACAACGAAAAATCAAACCTGCATCTGGCTAAGCGTCTGCAGCATCTGGTCCGACGTGGTCACGGCCTTGCTGTTGATTTCATACGCGCGCTGGGTCTGGATCATGTTGACCAGTTCCTGCACGACGTTGACGTTCGACGTTTCGACATAACCCTGATTCAGCGTGCCAGTGCCGTTCAGGCCCGGCTGCGCGACGTTCGGCGCACCCGACGACTGCGTTTCCTGGAACAGGTTCTGCCCCTTCGCATCGAGGCCGGCCGGGTTGATGAAGGTGGCGATCTGCAGCGCGCCGATGTTGGTGGTGTTGCTCGAGTTGCCCTGCGTGATCGACACCGTGCCGTCCTGGCCGATCGTCAGGCTGGTCGCATTCACCGGAACGACGATGGCGGGCTGCACCGGGAAACCGCTCGACGTGACCAGACGGCCGGTCTGGTCGGTCTGGAACGAGCCGTCGCGCGTGTAGGCGATGGTGCCGTCCGGCATCTGCACCTGGAAGAAGCCGTTGCCGTTGATCGCGACGTCTTTCGAGTTGCCGGTCTGCTGCAGGTTGCCCTGCGTGTACAGGCGCTCGGTGGCGACCTGCTGCACGCCGGTGCCGACCTGGCTGCCCGACGGAATTTCGGTTTGCTGCGTCGAGTTCGCACCCGGCTGGCGCAGCGTCTGATACATCAGATCTTCGAACACCGCGCGCGAGCCTTTGAAACCGTTCGTGCTGACGTTGGCGAGGTTGTTCGAAATCACGTCCATCTGCGCCTGCTGCGCATTCATGCCAGTGGCGGCGATGTAGAGGGAGCGGTTCACGGTTGTATTTCTCCTGGTGTTACACCATGCGATTCAGACCGGCGGCAGGCCGCATCAGCTGAAATTGAGCAACTGGTTGGCCGACTGTTCGTTCTGGTCGGCGGTTTGCAGCATCTTGGTCTGCAGCTGGAACTGGCGCGCGTTGGTGATCATCGACACCATCGCGGCCACCGGATTCACGTTGCTGCCTTCGAGCGACGCCGGCGCAAGCGCGACGGTCTGGTCCGGGTCGGCAGGGTTGCCGTCGACGGTGTGGAACAGACCGTCGTCGCCGCGCGCGAGCGTGTTCTCATCGGGATTCACGAGCTTGATCTGGTCGACCAGCGCGATCGCGTTAGGCGGATCGCCCGGGGCGATCACCGAGATGCTGCCGTCCTTGCCGATCGTCACTTCCGACTGCGGCGGCACCGCGATCGGACCGCCGTTGCCGATCACCGGCAGATTGTTGGCGGTGACCAGCTGGCCGTTCTCGTCGACGTGCAGGTTGCCGCCGCGCGTGTACGCCTCGTTGCCGTCCGGCGTCTGCACGGCCAGCCAGCCCGGCCCCTGGATCGCCACGTCGAGCGGATTGCCGGTCTGCTGGATCGGGCCCGGTGTGTAGTCCGAGCCCGGCGTCGCCGACAGCACGTAAGTGCGGGTCGTCTGGTCGTTGACCGACGAGCCGTCGCCGAAGCTCATCGGCACCGAGCGGAAGTTCGCCAGTTGCGCGCGGAAACCCGTGGTCGATGCGTTCGCGAGGTTGTTCGCAACGACGGCCTGCTGGTCGAGCGCCTGGGTGGCGCCCGTCATCGCGGTATAAATCAGTCGGTCCATGACTAGCTCGTGTCCCTTTCAGGAATCGCGTGGTGATGTACGGCGGCGCTTACAGGTTGATCAGCGTCTGGTCGATCGTCTGCTGCGTCTTGATCGTCTGCGCGTTCGCCTGATAGTTGCGCTGCGCGGTGATCAGATCGACCAGCGAGCCGGTCAGGTCGACGTTCGACGATTCGACTGCGCTGCCCTGCACCGAACCGTGATTGGTCGAACCTGGAATCGCCACTTGCGGCACACCCGACGAGTTGGTCTGCGCGAACTGGTTGTTGCCGAGGTTGTCGAGGCCGTTCGGATCGTTGAAGGTCGCGAGCAGCACCTGGCCGAGCGTCGCGGTGCGGCCGTCGGTGTAGGTGCCGGTGATCGTGCCGTCGTCGCCGATCGAGTAGTTCGCGAGCGTCGACGAGCCGAAGCCGTCCGCGTTCAGGTTGTTGATGCCGTTGTCGCTGCCGAACTGCGTGGTGCTCGACACGTCGAGCGTAATCGCCTGGTTCGCCGCGCCGTCGGTGTTCGTCAGGTTCAGCGTGAACTGGCCTTTGTTCGCGGTCGCCGCGCCGCCCGAGGTCGTCGCGGTCAGATTGCCCGACGAGTCGAACGTCATCTGGCCGAGGTCTTGCGGCGTGGCGCCGGTCGCGCCTGCAAACACCTCGAACTGGCCGGTGGCGGTCTTCACGAAGTACAGGTTGATGGTCGACGTGCCGCCGAGCGAATCGACCGTCTGCACCGTCGTGTGATAGTTGAAGCTGTTCTGGTCGGTCGCGCTGAACGGCGTGTCCTTCGGCAGCGCCTGCTGCGCATCGAGGTTCAAGCCGGCCGTGATCGTGGTGGTCGCCACTGGCGGCAGGTTGACGTTCGGGATCTGGATCGGCACCACGGTGGTGGTCTGCAGCACGCCTTGCGCATTGGCCGAGTACCCCATCAGCTTGTTGCCTTGCGCGTCGACGATAAAGCCGTTCTTGTCCGGCACCATCTGGCCGTTACGCGAATACGTGATCGAGCCGTTCGGGTTCTGCATCACGAAGAAGCCGTTGCCGTTGATCGCGATGTTGGTCGCGACGTTGGTGGTCGTCACCTGGCCTTGCGAGAAGTCCTGCTGCACGCCGGCAAGGCGCGTACCGATACCGATCTGGTTGTTCACCGCCGTGGCGATCGAGTTCGCGTACATGTCCGCGAACACCGCCGTGCTTTGCTTGAAGCCGACCGTCTGCGCGTTGGCGATGTTGTTGCCGATCACGTCCAGGTCGTTGGTCGCGGCCGCCAGACCGCTCAAGCCTTGTTGATAACTCATATTGCGCTCCGAATCTGTTGCGGATTAAAGAATGGCCGCGAAGCCGCCGTTCAAAGGAACCGTGGTGCCGTTGCCGAGCAGCAGGCCGGCGGTGCCGTCCGACTGCTGTACGACGCTGTTGACCTGGAAGCCACTCAGTGCGACCGGCGCGGTGGCCGACGGATCGGCAGCCGCGTCAACCACACTGAACGTGTAGTTGCCAGGCGGCAGCGGCGCGCCCGAGTCGTCGACCGGAGGCCAGCTGGTGATCGGCACCACCCCCGCCGGCGCCTTGCCGACGTCGAGCGTCTTGACCACCGCGCCGGTCGAGTCCTTGATCTGAATCTGCAGGTCGGTCGCATCGGTCGCGAGCTTGACGCCGAACGGCGACGTGCCTTCCGTCGTGCTCGGCGTGCCGTCCGAGTTGGGCAGGAAGTCGACCCTGAACGTGTTGCCCGGGGCCAGCACGGTGCGGCCGACCAGCGATGCCGCCTGGCCCGTCGCGCTGGCATTCAGTTGCGTCGACAACGACTGCAGCGACGTGTTGAGCTGCGCAATGCCGCTCACCGTATTGATCTGCGCCAGCTGCGAAGTCATCTGCGAGCTGTCCATCGGCGCGGTCGGATCCTGGTTCTGAAGCTGAGTGACCAGCAGTTGCAGAAAGGTCTGCTGCAGGTCTGCCGCCGACGTGCCCGACGAGCCGTTCGGGCCCATCGTGTCGTTCATCGTCGGCGACGTGTTGCTGCCGTTGCTGCCAATCGTGGTATTGGATGAACTCAAGTAAATCTCCTCAGGTGCCGATCGTCAGCGTTTTCAGCATCAGGTTCTTGGCGGTGTTCAGCGTTTCGATGTTGGCCTGATACGAACGCGACGCCGAAATCATGTTGACCATTTCCTGCACCGGGTCGACGTTCGGCTGCTGCACGTAACCGTTTGCGTCCGCGGCCGGATTGTCCGGGTCGTAGCTGGTTTTCATCGGCGTCGGATCGTCGATCACGCCGGTCACCTGCACGCCGCCGACCTGCTGGCCCGACGCCGAACGCGCGCCGCCGAGCGGGTCGACCGCGAACACCACCTGCTTGGCGCGGTACGGCTTGCCGTCCGGGCCGGTGGTGCTGTCCGCGTTCGCCAGATTCGACGCGGTGACGTTCAGGCGCTGCGACTCCGCGGTCAACGCGGAACCGGCCACCTTGAAGATGTTCATCAATGACATGGCTAGCAAAGCCTCCTTCGTAGAACCAACCCGTAGCGATTTGTCTGTTGCGTCTATTTATTGCGCCGCGCTCGTGTCGCGGCGCTGTTGCGTACTAGCTGCCCGACGTGATCGCGGCCAGCAAAGTCTTGATCTTCGACGTCGCCGCAGTCATCCCGGACTCGAGATGCAGCGTGTTGTCGGCGAAGTGCACGCGTTCCGAGTCGAGGTCGACCGTGTTGCCGTCGAGCGCCGGCTGCACCGGAATGCGGTACTTCAACTGGCCGTAGTCTTCCGGCGCGCCGCCGGTGGGGATCAGCGTCGCCTTGCCGGACATATGGCCGCGCTCGGTGGTGGCGAGCGTCATGCCGCTCGTCACGCCGGCCGGCTGCGCCATCGCGAGCGGCGCCATGCCCGAGCCCGGTGCGCCGCCGGCCTTGTGCAGCGCGCCTGCCAGCGACGACGCGAAGTCGATGTCGCGCGCCTTGTAGTTCGGCGTATCGGCGTTCGCAATGTTCGACGACAGCAGTTCCTGCCGGTAGGCGCGCACGTCGAGCGCCTCCTTGGTGAACGCAAAGTCCTGATCGAGCCTGTCAAGCATGGGCGTTTCTCCGTCTGAACGGTCCGCGGGCAATGCCGGTTGAGTTTCGGTGGCAGCCTGTCGCGCAGGTACCGCGGCGCGGTACGAATGCTGTGCGGAGGCTTTTTCGCATGGAGTGCATCTTATGGGCGCAGTGCAAGCGCCAATTGGACGAATAGCTGGGGAAGCCCCCCTCTATTCGACGCTTGCGCGGCAGAGCCGCTCTCTAGAATGCGTTTCGTACCTTTGTGTTCGCTTTCTGGAGAATCGCCCATGGCCCTGCCCGCTTCTGCTGCCCTGTCCGGCGTGCCGCACGCCGCGCGGCCGCGCGGCGCGGCGCGGCGCACGCTGGTGGTCGCGCTCGCGACTGCGCTGTCGGGCGTCGCGCTGTATGGCGCGCTGCCCGCGGCGGCTTATGCGCAACAGGAGACGGGCGGCCCCATCGTGATTCCGGGCAATGGCGAAAAGAATCCCGCCGATGCGCAGGCGCTGGTCACGCGCATCGAGACGGCGCCGCGCAGCGTTGCGCCGGCCGGCGCAACGCTCGCTTCGCTGCGGCCGACGCCAGCGGCCCAGCGCGCGGCCAATGCCAATGGCGACGAGATCGTGATTCCGGGCAATGGTGAGGCGGCGGGGCAGGCGGCGGCCGCGACTTATGCGACGGGCGGTATCCAGGCGGCACCGGGAGTGCGGGCCGCTTCGGTGTATGGCGCGACGAATGGCAGCATGCCGGTGGCCGGCAACACCGCAGGCGCCGTGCCGATGGGCGGCATGCCGGTCGCGGTGCAACGTGTGAACATGCCGACCGGCGCACGCCAGACCGCGCCGGTGCGCTATACGATGCCTGCCACGCAGAATCAGCCCGTGGCGTCGGCGACCTATGCGCCGGCCCCAGCCGCATCGGCGGCAGACGCTTCGGCGCCGGTCGAAATCGATCCGCTTTCCGCGCGTGGCGAGCCGCCGCAACTGAGCAGTGCAGGCGGCAGTACCGCTGCAGTGAAACGGCCCGCATCCGCCGAGCGCGCCGTGCCGGTTAACTCTGCATCGGCGCTTTCTGCACAGGCAACGCAGGCTGCCCAAGTGCAAGCTGCCGAGGCGCGCGCCGCGCAGATCGCCCAGATGCAAAACGCGCAGTCCGCCAATCGGAATGCCCAGCAACTGGCCGCAGCGCAGCTTGCGCAAGCGCAAGCCACGCGCGCGAACCAGCGCGTCGTCGCCGTCAACGCGATGCCGGCTGCCGCAACCGTGAATCCGCTGCCTGCCGCGGCGGGTGCAGCCGCGCTCGCCGCCAGCGGCGCGCCCGCCGGCCAGCAGGACCCCGAGTCGATTCGCGCGACCGCCTTCGCCTTCCTGCAACAGCAGACGGCTGGCCTGCCCGGCAAGATCACCATCACCGTGTCTCCGGCGTTTGCGCGCGGCCTCGCCGGCTGCACGACGCTCGAACCGTTCATGCCGGTCGGCGCCAGACTGTGGGGCCGCACGTCGGTCGGCGTGCGCTGTGCCGGCGCGCGCCCGTGGACCATCTATCTGCGCGCGAACGTGTCGCTGCAGGGCACCTATTACAGTGCGGCGCGCCAGATCTCGCCGGGCGACATGCTGACGGCCGCCGACCTCGTCGCGCACGATGGTGACCTCGCGACACTGCCGCAAGCGGTGATCACCGATCCGGCCCAGGCGGTCGGCGCGGTGGCGCTCGCGCGGATCGGTGCCGGGCTGCCGCTGCGGCAGGATCTGCTCAGAAGCGCGACGTCGGTGACGGTCGGCCAGACGGTCAAGGTGGTCGCAGCCGGCGAAGGTTTTTCGATTTCGGCGGAAGGCAGCGTGATGAACAACGCGGGCCCCGGCCAGCAGGTGCGGGTGAAGACCGGCAACGGCCAGATCGTCACCGGCATCGTGAAGGACGGCTCGACCGTCGAAATCCAGTTGTGACCTGCGTCGACGTCGCGGTGACGTCGCGCTTGAACCGTAGTTATGCAGTAATCACGCAGTAGTTCGCGCACCGTGCAGCGGCGTCCGGCAGGCCGGCGCCGCGGAACGCCGCGCGGCACAAGGCAGGCAGAAGCAGGCGGTAAAAGTGACGCAAAAGGCGGCGGAAAGCGGGAAAAACGCACATTTCGATTGCGCTAAAGTTTCTGTTCGTGGTTGCCGATATCACGGTCAAATCGTTCAGGAAGCCAATCGTGAAAGTCGATTCCAGCACCAATCCGAATTTGACGCCCCTCAATGGTGGCGTCCAGCGCGGCCAGCAAGGCGCGACCGCCCCTGCGGACACGGCCGCCGGCGCGAGCCGCACGCCTGCTCCGAGCGGCGACGCCGACGTGAATCTGTCAGCGCTGTCGGGCAGTCTGCGCAGCCTGGCGGCATCGGGCTCAGCCGACATCGATACGGCTCACGTCGAATCGATCAAGGCCGCGATCCGCGACGGTTCGCTGACCATCGACGCCGGCAAGATCGCCGACGGCGTGCTGCAAACGGCGCGCGAACTGCTGCAACGCAATCCGTCGACCGGCGGCTGAGCGTCTCTCTCGTTTTTCCGGGAGGCGCTCATGGCCGGAAGGCTTGTGAAACCGCGTCCCTCCGTATGCACCGGCATGCGGAAGGAAAAACGTGTGAGTGACGAATGAAAGACGCCCTGCTTGACACCATCCTCGACGAATACGCCACTGTCGAAGCTTTTGCCTCGCTGCTCGCCTTCGAGCAGAAGGCGTTGAGTGCAGTGTCGCCGCTCGAGACGCTACCGCCGATCATCGAACAGAAGATGGCGATGGCCGACAAGCTCGCGATGCTCGAGCGCACGCGCGAAGCGCAATTGCAGGCGCGCGGTCTGCCAAGCGGCAAGCACGGCATGGCGATCGCCGTCGCGAAAGACGCGCGGCTCGGCGAACACTGGGGCGCACTGCAGAAATCGGCGGAACGCGCACGCCGCCTCAATGCCGACAACGGCCTGATGATCAGCACGCGGATGGAATACAACCGCCGCATCCTGAGCTCGCTGCGCGGCACGGCCGACAAGGCCACCCCTTCTTTCTACGGCCCGGACGGGCGGATTCCGGCATTCGGGCTATAAAGCCCACTGCGTTGCGGAGCGCGGTTACGCGGTGCCGGCCAGGCCGGCAAGGAAGTCCTGCGCGCGCTCCGACAGATCGAGCTGGAAGTTCAACGCTTGAGCCGCGGCTTTGGCAACGCGCGGCCGCGCCTTCTCCATTGATTTCTAACTGCGCAAACACCCGCATACGCCGGGTCACGGCGTCGCACGGTCTGCTGATTGGTTGAACGAACCCGACGACCCGAAGCGGGCGCAATGAAATGCGCTTTGCGCCTGCAACGCAAAGCCTTTAAAGAACGACGCGCAACGCATCGTATGTGATGACAGGCCGGCGCAAAAATTTATACCCCAACATCCAATGCCGGGGTATAAATTCCCGCCGAACCCTTGCTGGAGCTTAATGCTCCTCCGCCGCCCAGGCCATTTCCCGCAGCCGCGCGCGCAGTCGCGCCACCGCCTGGCTATGCAGCTGGCAGACCCGCGATTCGCTCACTTCGATCACCGCGCCAATCTCGCGCAGGTTCATGCCACGCTCGTAGTACAGCGACATCAGCAGCTTCTCGCGTTCCGGCAGGCGCTCGATCGCTTCCACCAGCGCGCCGCGCAGGCTTTCGTCGAGCAGCGCCGACAGCGGATCCGAATGGTCGACGCAATAACGGTCCAGAAACGGCTCGTCGTCGGCCGAGCGGTCGAAGTCTTCGTAGTAGATCAACTGGCTGCCGTGCAGATCCTGCAGCATCGACTGGTATTCTTCGAGCGGCATGTTCAGATGCGTGGCGATCTCCGCTTCGCTCGCGGCCCGGCCCAAACGCTGCTCGACCTGATGCACCGCCATCTCCAGCTCGCGCGACGTGCGCCGCACGCTGCGCGGCAGCCAGTCGTTGCTGCGCAGTTCGTCCAGCATCGCGCCGCGAATCCGCTGGCTCGCGTAGGTTTCGAACTGGGCTCCCTGGTCTTCCTTGTACCGGCTCGCCGCATCCAGCAAACCGATCATGCCGGCCTGGATCAAGTCGTCGAGGTCCACGCTCGCGGGCATCTTCGCGACCAGCTGCAGGCCTAGCCGCCGCACCAGCGGCGTGTATTTCGTCAAGACGTCGGCCTGTGAAATCTTTCCTTGAGCGTTGTACATCGAGCTCCCCTTGTCCGCCGCCCGGTCAGGCGTGATGTGCGGACGGTTGTTCGGCGTGCGAGGACGCCGTCGTTACCGCCGCGCCCGCCGTCCAGGGCGCGCGCGAACTCATTGCCGGCCGCATCGGCCAGTCCTGCAGTTCTGATGCGAGTTGTCGAAAGTCGCGCGCCGCCGGCGCCGAAGGCCAGCCTTCGACGATGCAGCGCGACAGTTCGCGCGAACGCGCCATCAACGGGTCTTCGGCAATACAGCCGGCGCCTTCCAGCGAGACCCGCAGATAACGGCTCGACACGTCGGCGAGGTTTTCGAGCGCGGTGCGCGCGTCCGCTTCGCTTTGCACGTGATTCACCAGCACGCGAAACTGCGCGATCGCGTACGCGTAGTGCAGCCGTTTCAGGCATGCATAGGTATCGGTGATCGCCTGCGCGGCGACGCGCGTAACGATCAACAGGTCGTGCGCCTGCAGCGCGAGGTCTGACAGCATGCCGTCGCGTTCCAGTTGCACGTCGATCAGCACGACGTCGGCCGGACCGTCGAACACCGCGGCCAGCTGCGACGGCTTGCACGCGGCACGTGCGCTGCGCGGCACGCCGAGCACCGCGAAGCCCGCCGCGTGGCGCGCCACGGCGGCTTCGAGGGCGATCTCGCCGCGCGCGAACGCCGCGAAGCGTTCCGGCGACGCGTCGCCCGTCTGCGTGGCGATCGAACGCGGTTCGCCCGCGTGCTCGTCGACCACCAGCACGTCTTTACCCTGGGCCGCCAGCGCCGCCGCGAGATTGACCACCGCGGTCGAACCGCCGACACCCGCCGAACCGCCGGTCACGGCGATTGCACGGGAACCGTGGCGCGCCAGCAGCCGCCGCAGTCCCTCTGCCTGGTCGGAGACGAACTTAGCCAAACCGGACCTCGTGTTGTTCTGCCGTCGAGCGTGCCGACAGGGCGGACAGCAAGCCCGGAACATCGTCGTCTTGCGGCACGAACGGCGAGTGGTCGCGCGGAATGCAGAACGCGCTGCGGATCAGGAATTTTTTGGTGGCGACGTACAGGTTCTCGGGCACCTTCTGGCCGGTCGATACGTAGTGCACCGGCAGCCGGTAGCGCAGCACCGCATCGAGCGTGCTGCCCAGGTTGGTCGCTTCGTCGAGCTTGGTCAGGATGCAGCCGGCGAGCGGCTGCTTGTCAGACTGGTAGGCCTGCACGACTTCGTTCAGCGTGTCGCCGTGGCTGGTTGCGTTCAGCAGCAGCAGCCGCTGCACCGGCTGACCGGCGCGGCTCAGCATCGCGATCTGGTCCGACACGAGGCGGTCGCGCTGGCTCATGCCGATCGTGTCGATCAGCACGATGTGCTTGTTGCGCAGTTCCGAAAGCGCCAGTTGCAGATCGGCGCCGTCCTTCACCGCGTGCACCGACACGCCGAGAATCTTGCCGAAGATGCGCAGCTGCTCGTGGCCGCCGATCCGGTAGCTGTCGGTGGTCAGCAGCGCGACCTTGCTGGCGCCGAAGCGCATCACGCAGCGCGCCGCGAGCTTCGCGGTGGTGGTCGTCTTGCCGACGCCGGTCGGGCCCATCAGCGCGAACACGCCGCCGCGCTCCATCAGCGCGTCTTCGTTTTCCATCACCGGCAGGTTCGATTCGAGCACCGAGTGGACCCACTCCATGCCGGCGTCGAAGTTTTCGACGGCCGGCAGGTTGTCGACGATCATCCGCACCAGTTGCGCGGAGAAGCCTGCGGCGAACAGGTGGCGCGTCAGCGACGACTGCAGCGGCGAGCGACGTTGGCCATCGGCCCACAGCAGGCCGGCGAAGTGCTCTTCCATCATGCCGCGCATCGACGCGAGTTCGTTCATCACCGTCTCGTTGACGATCTGCGCCATGCGCGCGTTGATCGCATCGGTCACGGCAGCGGTCACCTGGTCGGACAGACCGCCCGGCGCGGCGCCGCGCTGCGACGCGCGGCGTGCCGCGAGTTGTGCGGCTTCGCGCGCCCAGTCCGGCGCTTCGACCGAGATCGGTGCAGCCGGCGCGGCGTCGCGCGCAGCGGCCGGCGCGTCGGTGGCCGCGCCGAGGCCTTTGGCCTTCGCGCTGGCCGGCGTCAGCATCGGCTTTGCGCTGTGCGCGGCGGCTTGCTGCTTGCCGGCGATCTCGCGGGCGTGATCGATCAGCCACGGGTTCGATTCGACCAGCGTGCGCGGCGCGGCTTGCGGCTCGGCGGGCCGCGCGGCGAACGGCGCAGGCGCGGCCTTGTCAGCCGGCTTCGCGGCAGCCGCCGTCGATGCGGTCAGCGCGGGTTTCGCGGCGGCAGCGCCCAGCGTCGGTTCGATCTTTTCAGCCAGACGCGATTCTTCCGCCGCAAGCGCGGCCGGCGCCGGCAAGGCCGACACCGCAGGTTCGTCGTCGCCGCCCGCTTCCGGGCTCGCGCCGAACACCGACGAAAACACGTCGGGCAGGCCGTTCGCATACGGATTGGCAAAGCCGCCGGCGGCCGGCGCGCTGCGCGGCGTGGTATCGCCTGCAGCGTTCTGATTCGCGTGATTGGCGTGATGCGCGGCGGGGGCGGGTGTGATCGACGCGAAATCGCTATCGGCGAGCGCGACGATTTCGACCGTGCCGTCAGGCAACGACCGGTTCGACAGAACGACTGCGTCGGCACCGAGGGCTTCGCGAACGAGGCGCAGCGCATCGCGGCTGGTTGCGCCAGTGAATTTACGGATGTTCAAGCTTGACCCCCGATGAGGTTAACCACTTTGATGTTTCGTGTGTCGGGCACTTCCGCGTACGAAAGCACCTTCAGTTGAGGCAGGCTGCGGCGCAGGAAGCGCGCGAGCATCGCGCGCAGCGCGTGCTGCACGAGCAGCACCGGCGCGAGGCCGAGAATCTGTTGGCGGTTCATCGCCTTTTGCGTTTCGGTGAGCAAGGTTTGCGCAAGACCCGGTTCGAGGCCCGGGTTCGGGCCGGTGGTCAGCGCCTGCGCCAGCACGCGTTCGAGATTCGAATCGAGGCCCATCACCTGCATGTCGGTGCTGCCCGGGAACCATTGCTGCGTAATCGCGCGGCCGAGGGCGAGGCGCACGATCGCGGTCAGGTCGTGCGCGTCGGAAACCTTCGGCGTGTGCTCGGCGAGCGCTTCGAGGATCGTGCGCATGTCGCGGATCGGCACGCCTTCCTCGAGCAGGTTTTGCAGCGTCTTTTGCAGCGTGGTGACCGACAGTTGTTTCGGCACCAGCTCTTCGACCAGCGAAGGCGTGTTCTTGCCAGTGCGCTCGAGCAACGCCTGCACTTCCTGGCGGCCGAGCAGCTCGGATGCGTGCATGACCACCAGATGGTTCAGATGGGTGGCGACCACCGTGCTCGAATCGACCACCGTGTAGCCATACACCTGGGCCTGTTCGCGCAGGTTCGTGTCGATCCAGATGGCCGGCAGACCGAACGCCGGATCGGTGGTCGGCGAGCCCGGCAGCGCTGCGCTGACCTGGCCCGGGTTGATCGCCAGCCATTGGCCCGGATACGCTTCGCCGGAGCCGATCTCGACGCCCTTCAGCGTGATCCGGTAGCCGTTCGGGCGCAGCTCGAGGTTGTCGCGGATATGAATGACCGGCGGCAAGAAGCCGATTTCCTGCGCGAACTTCTTGCGGATGCTCTTGATGCGCTTCAACAGCTCGCCGTCCGAATTGCGGTCGACCAGCGGAATCAGCCGGTAGCCGACTTCGAGGCCGAGCGTGTCGATCATCGTCACGTCGTCCCAGCTGGCTTCGGTGTTTTCCGGCGCGGCAAGCGCGGTCGGCGTGGTTTCGACCAGTGCGGAAGCGGTCTTCTGCTGCTCGGCGCGCTTCTTCTGCACGCGGCCCAGCTGGATCGCACCGCCGCCCAGCAACAGGAACGCGAAGTGCGGCATGTCCGGAATCAGGCCCATCAGCACGAGGATCGAGCCGGTGATCATCAGCACGCGCGGGTTCGAGAACAGCTGCGTGGTCAGCTGCGTGCCGATGTCTTCGTTGGTGGCGACGCGCGACACGATCACACCGGCCGCGGTCGAGATCACCAGCGACGGGATCTGCGCGACGAGGCCGTCGCCGATGGTCAGCAGCGTGTAGTTCTTGCCGGCCGCCGCGAAGCTCATATCGTGCTGCGCCACGCCGACGATCAGCCCGCCGATGATGTTGATCACCATGATCAGCAGGCCCGCGATCGCGTCGCCGCGCACGAACTTGCTGGCACCGTCCATCGAACCGTAGAACTCGGCTTCCTGCGCGACTTCCTGACGACGCTTGCGGGCCTGCTCTTCGTTGATGTTGCCGGCGTTCAGGTCGGCGTCGATCGCCATCTGCTTGCCGGGCATCGCATCGAGCGTGAAGCGCGCGGACACTTCGGCGATCCGGCCCGCACCCTTGGTGATCACCATGAAGTTGATCACCATCAGGATGATGAACACCACGATACCGACCGCGAAGTTGCCGCCGACGAGGAAGTGCCCGAACGCCTCGATCACCTTGCCCGCTGCGTCTGGGCCGGTGTGGCCTTCGAGCAGCACGATACGGGTCGACGCGACGTTCAGCGACAGGCGCAGCAGCGTCGAGAACAGCAGCACGCTCGGGAAGGCGGCGAAGTCGAGCGGCTTCATCGTGTACATGCTGACCAGCAGCACCATCACGGACAGCGCGATGTTGAACGTGAACAGCAGATCCAGCAGAAACGGCGGCAACGGCAGAATCATCATGCCGAGGATCATGCAGATCAGAATCGGGCCCGCGAGCGCGCGCAGATTCTGGCCTTGCAAGGCGTCCGGACGACGCGACAGGAAACCGGCGCGGGCGTTCATGCGCGGCCTCCTTCGTTACCGCGGGTCGGCGGGCTTTGCGGGTTTTGCTGGTCGGTGGCTTGCACGTCTTCGATATCGTCTTCGAGGTCTTCGTCGTTGCCCGGGCGGCGCTTGTCCAGGTCGGCGGGCACGTCCAGATCGCTCGGCTTGACCGGCTGCGCGCCGCCGTGTGTCGTGAAGCGGCGCAGCTGATACACCCACGCCAGCACTTCGGCCACCGCGCCGTACAGCACACCTGGCACTTCGGCGTCGAGGCGCACGTTGTAATAGAGCGCGCGCGCGAGCGGCGGCGCTTCGAGCAGCGGTACGTTGTTTTCGGTTGCGAGTTCGCGGATCCGCGCGGCCACCAGGTTCATGCCCTTGGCCACCACCTTCGGTGCGCGCATCTGGCCGTCGGTGTACTTCAACGCGACGGCAAAGTGGGTCGGGTTGGTCACCACCACGTCGGCAGTCGGCACTGCCTGCATCATCCGGCGGCGCGCCATCGCACGCTGCTGCGCGCGGATGCGGCCTTTCACGTGCGGATCGCCTTCGTTTTCGCGGTGCTCGCGCTTGACCTCTTCCTTGGTCATGCGCAGCTTCTTTTCGTATTGCCAGATCTGGTACGGCACATCGAGCGCGGCGATCAGGAACATGCCGGCCACGGTGGTCGCGCAGCACACGGCGATCAGATGGCCACTGCCAGCCAGCGCCACGTTCAGCGGCTGGGTGACCAGCGCGAGGATGTCGTCCTTGTGATTCCACACCGCCAGCGAGCCGACCGTACCGACCACCAGCGTCTTGACCAGCGCCATGCCGAGCTGGATCGCGCCGTTTGCGGAAAAGATGCGGCCGAGCCCGGTCAGCGGGTTCAGCTTGTCGAATTTCGGTTCGAGCGACTTGGTCGAGATCAGCCAGCCGCCCAACGCGATCGGCGCGAGCAGCGCGGCGAGACCAGTCAGCAGCAGCACCGGCGCGAGTGCCATCAGGCCTTCCATGCCGATCGAGCCGGCGCCGATCAGCATGCGATTCGTATCGAATACGGCAGCGTGGTCGAACGTAAAGGCGCTATGCAGCATCGATTGCAGATGCATGCCGATCGGGCCGGACAGCCCCCACACGCCGAAGAAGCCCGCCGACAGCAGCGCGAACGACACGAGCTCCCGCGAACGCGCGACCTGCCCCTCCTCGCGCGCCTTTTCACGGCGCCGCGGGGTGGCTGATTCGGTCTTTTCGAGGTCGCTGTCCTCTGCCACGGGGCTCTCTCCAAACGGTCACGGCAACATGCCGGTTTTCCGGGTGAGAGCGATTATTCCTGCAGACGTAAAGGGACGATCGGCGGATAAAGGGCGTGAAACCGGGGTATTTCGCGGGATCGAATGGTGGGGGCGGCGGCGGACACGGGCGTCGCCCGCTGATTCGCCAAGGTGGCGCGCCCGCCGGGGCCGGCCGGAGCGGCGGCTCCGGGCCGGACGGGGAGTGCCGCCGTCCGGGCTGTGGCCGGCGGCGGGTTCGGCGCGTACTTAGACTTAGAACGCGATGAACGCGGCCGGACCGCCGTTCGCGGTCTGATCGAGCCCGTGGTACACGTTACGGCCGAAGTAGAACGGCAGGCCGAGGTCGAGGCTCTTCGCGGCGGCCGTGCCGGCCAGATTGTTGAACGCGAAGTTGCCGCTGTTGAACTGCGTGAGCGCGTTAGCCGCATTGAAGCTGACCGACGCCTGCGTTGCATCGACGCCCTGCAGTGTCGCGCTGAGCGTCTGCTGGCTCGACGGGCAATAGAAGCCGGGGGCCTGGGTGCCGCACTGCGTCAACGACGAGTTGAAGAACAACCCGTTCGAGCCGGTATCGAGGAACGCGTCGACCTGGGTCACGCCGTTGAACACGCTGTTCGTCAGGTCGCCGAAACCGGTGCTGGCGAACTTCGTGACCGTAGTCGGCATCGTGTTGTTCGACTGCGTGTTGATGCCGAAGGTCAGCGTGCCGGTGACGGACTTCACGCCGCTATCGGCGATGGCGGGGAACTGCACGACGAGGCCGTTGTTGTCCGACCCGAAACGTGACACCGGATTGGTGGTCTGCTGGGCGACCGGCACCGAGGTGCGCGTGCAGTTGTTGGTCGACGTTCCCGGCGGGCACGAGAAGTACGTGCTCGGGTTGTTGTTGCCGATCGGCGCCGCGCAGGGCGCGCCGCAATCGACCGGCGCCACGCCGACGCCGAGAATGCCGTTCGCGCCGAGATCCGCAGCGGTGTTTTCCGCGCTGCCGCCGCGGTCCGAGCAGTTGGTTACCGGCGTCGAAGCGCCTGGCAGATCGCCGATCACCTGCACCGGAATGTTGGATGCCACCTCGCCGGCAATCTTCACGTCCGCGGAACGGATCGTCCCCCATGTGAAGCCGTCGGCAAACAGTGTGCACTGCGCGAGCTGGCCGCTGCCCGACGCAATCGGCGTCAGCGTCGACGCGAGCGCGCCGAGCGACGTATTCACTATGCGCAGGCCGAACGACTTGGTGTCGAGCAGCACATGGTCGATGGTCTGGCAGTTCGAGGTGCCCGGCGCGCAGACCGTCACCGTCACCACCGGAATGTTGGCAAACCGCTGCAGGCCCGAATCGACCACCACCGACAGCGAGTTGGCCGCCAGCGACTGCGAGGTCGAGCCCGACGACGAACCCGAACTGCCGCTGCTGCTACTGCTTCCGCCACCGCCGCCGCAGGCGGCGATCAGCGAAATGGCCAGCACGGCACCGGCCAGCTTGACCCAATCCGTCATTCTGTTCATGAATCGCACGTTGGTTCTCCGCTCGTCGACGGTTATTGGATGTCTGCCGGGCTCACGCCGGCCGGCAGCAGCGCCGGCACGTACGCATTGCCGACGAAGCCGCCCGGATGGCCGCCCGAATGGACGACGAGGCCGCCCTGGTCGACCACCATCGGGCCGCGCGCGATGCCGCCGCGTGCCGCTCGCGCCGTCTGCGCGCCGGCGACGTATTGCTGGTAATACGCATCGCCGAAGATGTCGGCCAACGACGGCAGGAACGGCCCCTGCCATGCGACGCCGAACACCACGCCGCCCGGCGTCAGATACTCGCGCACCAACGTGCCGGTGCCGAGCGTGGTCTGGCGCACCGTGAACGGCGCAGCCGCGGCCGGCGTGCTGGCCGACGATGCGGACGACATATCCGTGGTGATTGCGTTGCGCATCGTTGCCGAAGCGGAAGCCCCGGCGGAAGCCGGCGCGGACGAAAGCTTCGCACCGTCCGGCGTCGTCATCGGGCCGCCGCCCAATGCCGCATGCGCGGCGGGTGCGGCGGCCAGCAGGCCGGCTGCACACAACGCCGCAGCCGCAGCGGCGAAGCCGCGTGCGCGCGCCGGACGAACCGGCTGAATTGAGCTCAACATCAGGACTCTCCCCGTTTGAAGACCGTCGCGACGCATCGCGACGCACCTTGCCCGAACCTGGATTGCATTGCATTGCCACCGCACGGCGCGCCGGCTTGCCGCGGAACTGCTGGCGGCGTACGGGGCGGCGTCGCATTCATGCGGCGCGCATAGGACCATCGACTGCGCAACGTGCGGAAAGCTCGCCGGAAACCCGCGTCAGCCCTTCGCAAGCGGACCTGCCACAACAGCGGTTGCACAGCGCGGACATGATTATGCATAGCGCTGTGTGACACTTAGTATGCCTGTTGGCAGACAGAAAACGTACAGATTCCGCAGCCGTCTCGACGGCCGCGAACCTGGGTGGGAAGTCAGGCGATCAGAAGCCGAGGCTGGCGAGCAGATCGTCGACCTGCGACTGATCCTGCATTACGTCGGCCTTACCTTCCGGATTGATCTGCGGACCGTTCAGCAGTCCCTCCGGGCTGCCGCTCGGCGAAGTTTCAGCGGCCAGCGCCGCCGCGGTCGCCGCGAACTGCTCGCGCCGCTCGGGCGCGATGTTCTCGACCAGCACGCCGAGCAATTGCTGCTCGATCAGGTAAACGATTTCGGTAATCTTCTTGATCACCTGGCCGGTCAGATCCTGGAAATCTTGCGCCAGCATGATTTCCAGCAGCTGCTGGTTGGTCGCCGACGTCGCGTCGGGCAGCCGGCCGAGAAAGCCGTGCGTGTCCTTCATCAGCGTGCGCACTTCGTCGCGCTCGAGCGGCGCCTCGTACCACTGTTTCCAGCGCGCATCGAGCTCGCCGGCATCGTGCTGCAGGCGCTCCTGGATCGGCTTGGCCACTTCGATCGCAGTAAGCACTTTCTCGGCGGCCTGCTCGGTCATCGTCGCGACGTACCGCAGGCGGTCGCGCGCGTCCGGCACGGCTTCCGCCGCGCGCTCGACATGCTTGTCGATGCCGAGTTCGCGCATCGAATCGCGCAGCGTGCGCGTCAACTGGCCGATCCGCGCGAGAATCCGGTCGGTCGTGAGGTCGCTGTCGTCGTGCGCGTCGTGCGCGTTGGTCGGCTGGTCCACATCAGCTCCCGGTTTTGCTCATCTTCTCGAGAATCTTGTTGAGCTTCTCGTCGAGTGTCGCTGCAGTGAACGGCTTCACCACGTAGCCGCTTGCGCCCGCCTGAGCAGCCGCGATGATGTTTTCCTTCTTCGATTCGGCGGTCACCATCAGCACCGGCAGGTGCGTCAGGTTCGCGTCGGCGCGGATTTCCTTCAGCATCGCGAGGCCGTCGAGGTTCGGCATGTTCCAGTCCGAAATCACGAACTCGTAGCTGCCGCTGCGCAGCCGCGCGAGGCCGGCGGCGCCATCTTCGGCTTCGTCGACGTTCGAGTAGCCGAGCTCCTTCAGCAGGTTGCGGACGATCCGGCGCATCGTCGGAAAGTCGTCCACCACCAGGATTTTCATTCCCTTATCCATCACACATTCCCCTGTTACCTTGATCCAGAC
>DATLOW010000011.1:0-27837 GCA_035536055.1 Paraburkholderia sp.
TCAACAGGTTTTTTTAACTGCCCAACCTGCCGACCCGCCCGGAAAACCCCGCCATTACTGGCGCTCCCGCCTTTCGCACCGCGTCACCGAAGCGCGAAAGACCGAGATTCTAGACACTCGCCGCGAGGCGCGCAAGCGTTAATTTTCGAAAGCAAAAAGGGCGTGTGAAGAAGCTCTTCACACGCCCTTCGATAGACACGCTTTGCGTAACCGCTTTAGCAACGATACCGCGAGGCAAGCAGACAAAGCGCTAAACAGATCCTAAAGCCCGACCACACACCGCTTAAGCCGCCATCCGCTTTTCCATCACGCGCTCGACCAGTTGCAGATAGTGATCGACATCCGGCGTCACCGTCCCCGCAACCTTCGCCAGATCATCCCAGCGACGCAACCGCAACGCATCCTCCGCATAAGGCTTGCTCAGGAAAGCCTGCGCTTCCTCGTTGCTGAACACCCCGCCCTGCAGTTGCAGACTGCGCACCGAATCCGGCGACAACTGTCCGAAGTACGTGTCATCGATCGCGCACAGGCAGCGCTTCGCATCCACATGCAGGCGAATCGGCTCGAGCACCGCCTCCGGCAGCACCGGCCGCAGAAACGGCAGCGCAAAGAACTGATGCAGATCGTCGATGCCTCGCGCAGTCGGCGTCGGCCCCTTGCGATTCAACAAATGCCCGATGTCGTGCAGAAACGCCGCGACCACCAGTTCGTCGCTCGCCTCTTCGCGCTCGGCCAGCGCACCGCACTGCAACGCATGATCGCGCTGGCTGACGCGCTCACCGCCATACGCCAGATTGCCGTGCTCTTCGAACAGGCTGCGAATATCGTCCAGACTCAAAGCCACAATGTCACTCCCACGGTAACGAAAACGTCTTCAGGTTGGTGAAGCTTTTCATCGCTTCCTGCACGCCTTCCTTGTAGCCCAACCCCGAATCCTTGATGCCGCCGAACGGCGTCAGTTCGACGCGATAGCCCGGCACTTCCCACACATTGACGGTGCCGACGCGCAGCTCGTTGATGAAGCGCAAGATCGCATCCTGCCGGTTCGTGCAGACACCGCACGACAAACCGAACGGCGTGCCGTTGCTGATGCGGATCGCGTCGTCGAGCGTCTCGAACGCGACGATCGGCGACACGGGCCCAAAGGTTTCCTCGCGAATCAGCGTCATTGCGGGGTCGACACGATCGATCACGGTCGGCGCGTACAACGCACCGTCGCGCTGATTACCGGTCAACAGACGCGCACCTTGCGCGACCGCTTCGTTCACGCGTGCTTCGAAGAGCCGTGCCGCGGCCGCATCGATCACCGTGCCCATCCGGTTCGATGCATCGAACGGATCGCCGTAGCGCCACGCACGCGTCTTGTCGATGACCAGCTCCGTAAAACGTTCCGCGACGCTACGTTGCACCAGCATCCGCTTGACCGCGGTGCAGCGCTGCCCCGAGTTCTTGTACGAGCCCTGCACGGCGAGCTCCGCCGCACGTTCGAGATCGGCATCGTCGAGCACGATCAACGGATCGTTGCCGCCAAGCTCGAGCACCACGCGCCGATAGCCTGTACGGGCCGCGATCTGCTTGCCGATCGCCACACCGCCGGTAAACGTCACGAGTTCCGCCAGCGGATGCGTGATCAGTTCATCGGCGATTTCGCGCGGATCGCCGGTCAGCACCTGCAGCATCGGCTCGGGCAAACCGGCTTCGTACAGCAGATCCGCCAGGTAGTACGCGGACAGCGGCACCTTCTCCGAAGGCTTCAGCAGCACCCGGTTATTGGTCGCAATCGCCGGCGCAATCTTGTGCGCCACCTGGTTCATCGGATGGTTGAAAGGTGTGATCGCAACGATCACGCCGGCGAGCGGCTCGCGCTGCGTGAACACACGGCGCTTCTTGCCGTGCGGCGTCAGATCGCAGGAAAAGCTCTGACCGTCGTCGCGCAACGCTTCGATCGAGGCAAACTTGAACACGTCGGCGACGCGGCCGATCTCATAGCGCGAGTCCTGTTTCGACAGCCCCGATTCGAGCGAAATCAGATCCGATGCCGCTTCCGCGCGCTCGCGCAGCAGCGCAGCCGCCCGTTCGAGTATCTGCGAACGCTCATAGCGCGACAGCTGCGCCGTATAGCCGTGCGCGTACTCGAACGCGGCGCGCACGTCGTCGACGGATGCGAGCGGCACCGTGCCCACCCGCAAGCCGCTATACGGATCGAATACATCGAGCGTGCGCGAGCGCACGGCACGCCCACCCTTGAGCCGCAGCGCTTCCGCGCGAAACGCCGGATGATCGGTAAGCACCGCATTCATGATGTGGCCGCCAGATGATTGAGCACGACGTCGAACACGTCGAAGTTGCGCAGCCGCTTGCCCGCAGGCAAACCCGCCGGCGCACCGTTGAAGATCAGCGGCACCTGCTGCTCGGACAAACCGCCGTGCGAGCGCAGCGGCACCGTCAAGCCGGACAGATCGTGTTCGTCGCGGCGCGTGCCGAGCACGACGTCGCGCTTGCCGATCACGACCAGATCGCCTACGCGATCGTTCGGCAACTCGAAGCGTTCGCACGCGGCGCGGTTGTCGAGCACGACCTCGACACCCGGCAGCGCCGCAAGCCGTTCGATGATGGCGCGCGCATCGCTGTCGAGCGGCAGATAGATCGTCGCGAACGAGCCGAGCGCGCCGTGGTGCACCACATACGGATCGGTAATCGGCAGGATCACGCGCGCCGCGCGCGCACCGAGCCATTGATCCATCACGTCCTGCAGATAGATCACGTTCGGCGCGCCGGTCAGCGGATCGTGCTTGGCATTCATGCCGTGATCCGCGGTCAGGCCGATCGCCCAGCCGAGTTCGTCGAGTTGCGCGAGGTAGCGGTCCATCATCGCGTAGAAGCGGTTCGCCCCTTCGGTGCCCGGCGCGAACTTGTGCTGGATGTAGTCGGTGGTGGACAGGTACATCAGATCGAGCTTGCGGGTCTGCGCAAGCCGCACGCCCGCTGCGAACACGAATTCGGATAGATCCGCGCTGTACACGTCGGGCAACGGCCGTCCGACCAGTTGCAGCACGTCGTCGATGCCGTTTTCGGCGAGCGTCGCCTGATCCGCTTTTTCCGCGGAAAAGCAGATGCCCTGCATCTGCCAGCCGAGCAGCCGCCGCAGTTTGTCCTTCGCGGTCACCACCGCCACCGCCGCGCCGGCGTCAGCTGCGGCGGCGAGCAGCGTGCCGGCGCGCAGATAGGCAGGGTCGTTCATCATCACTTCGCCGCCAGCACCGCCATTGGCCTGCGGATCCCAGAAGAAATTGCCGCAGATGCCGTGCACCGACGGCGGCACGCCGCACACGATCGACAGGTTGTTCGGGTTGGTGAACGACGGGATCACGCAGTCGCCCTTGAACGCCGCCCCGCCGGCGAGCAGCCTGCCCAGGTAGGGCGCCGCGCCCGCGGCCACCGCGGCGTCGAGATAGTCGTATTCGCAACCGTCGACGCACACGACCACGGTCGGCCGCATGGACAGCCGGTAGCGACGGCCGTTGACTTCGATATGGCGCACGGAAGAACTGGACATTGCTGGATTACCTCATACGTCGATTACATGCCGGTGTGCGTGGAGCGGATCGAACCAGCGCGCGGCGCCGGCACCCCGACGCGCCCGGGCTACGAAATCGCGCCGATCACAACTTCCATATTTTCGGTCATTTCACCAAAATTTGCCACATCAACAGCCGCCAAATGCCACACCGAAAAACTCACAGGAAAAAATTTCGAGGAAAGCGCGCGCTTCAGTCCGCGCGCCGCCGCGGCACGCGCGCGGCAATCAGCAGCAGCGCCGCCAGCGACACCAGCAGCAGAATCAGCGATAGCGCGGAAGCCGGCAGGTAATAGCCACGTTCGACCTGCCCGACCACCACGATCGGCACCGTCGCAAAGCCCGGCGGATAAACGGTCAGCGTCGCCCCAAGCTCGCCGAGCGACAACGCGAAGCCCAGCGCGAGGCTGGCGCGGATCGCCGGCACCAGTTGCGGCAGCACGACCCGCCGCAGCACCATCGCAGGCGGCGCGCCGAGGCTCGCGGCGGCCTCGCGCAACACTGTCAGTTCAGGCCGCAGCGCGGCGGCCGCGCAGCGATAGCAAAACGGCAATACCAGCGCAAGCTGCACGAACACGACGATCGCCGCCGAGCTCGACAGATCGAGCGGCTTCTTGTGATACGCGATCAGCACCGCCAGCCCGAGCACGACGCTCGGCACACCGTTGGGCATCATCGCGATCGTGTCGACCAGCGCGCCGAGGCCGCGCCGGTCGCGTCCTTCGAGCGCGAGCGCCAGCCACAAGCCGAGCACAGTGCCGAGCACCGCGACGGCAAAGCCGACTTCGAGACTGGTTGTCAGCGCATCGAAATCGCTGGAGCCGAGGCGCTCGAACCAGCGCATGCTGAAGCCGTCGGGCAGGATCGTGCCGGACCAGTGCGCCGCGACACTCGACAGCGCGACCACCGCCACCGGCAGCACGAACAGCCACACGCACAGCAGCGCGGCGAAACCGAGCAGCACTCCGCCCGCGATGCGCGCCGCGACGCTGCGCCGCACCGGCCGCGCGCGGCCATGCACGGCGGGCAGCAGCGGGCGGCTCTTTGGCACGTCCATTTAGCGTGCTCCTCCGATCTTGCGCCGGTTCACGCGGCGATACAGCGCGTACAGCGACAGCGACATCGCCAGCATCACGACCGCGCCTGCAGCGGCGGTCGGCAAGTCGAGGTCGACGGTCGCGGAGCTGTAGATCGCCACCGGCAGCGTAATCAGATGCGCGCTGCCGAGCACCAGCAGAATGCCGAATTCGTTCAGCGTCAGCAGGAAACACAGGATGGTGCCGGCCGCGATGCCGGGCCACGCGAGCGGCAGGATCACGCGCAGCGCCACCATCAAACCGTTCGCGCCGAGGCTGCGCGCCGCTTCGATGAGGCGCATGTCGAGCAGCGCAAACGACGCGAGCGTCGGCCGCACGACGAACGGCGCGTAGAACACCACTTCGGCGAGAATCACGCCGCCGATCCCGAACAGGAAGTCGAGTGGCGGCGACTGCAGATGAAACAGCCGTTGCAGCCCGATACTCACCGAGCCTTGCGAGCCGTACAGAAAGATCAGGGTGAACGCAACCAGGAACGAAGGAAACGCGACGAACAGCTCGAGAAAACGCGTAACCAGCCGTGCGCCCGGAAACGGCTTGAAGAACAGCAGCGAAGCGAGCGCAACGCCGAGCAGCGAAGCAAGGCCTGCGCTCAGCAAAAGAATCCACAGCGTCGTGCCGATCACGCCACGCGTTTCCGGATTGCCGAAAAACGTTGCGTATGCATGCAGGCTCAAACCGTGCGCGTCGCCGCCAAGGCTCAACAGCACGAGCCGCACCAGCGGATAAACCACCAGCGGCCCCAGCACGATCACCGCGAGAAACAGCAGATGCCATTGCGCCGCGCGCTCGCGGCGGCGCTTTGCAGCCGCATGGGAAGCGGCCGTCGCGGCGCGGCGCGCGTCGGCCGCGGCGTCGCGTGTGCCGGCGCCGAGCGCGTCAGGGCTGGATAAGGACGACATCGGCTGCCTCGTAGTGCAATGAAACGCGCGCGCCCTTCTCCGGCGTCATGCTGCTGACGCGCTGCATCGTGACCAGCACCGGCTCGTTGGGCATCGCGTCGAGGACGACCGACACCGATAGCACCGCGCCATACCATTCGACCGACGCGATCGTGCCGTGCAGCTGCCCTTCGCCGAGCGGCACAATGCGCAGCGATTCCGGCCGCAGGCACGCGACGCGCTCGCGCTCCGCATGGCGCGCATCGCCGAGCGGAAACGCGATCTGCGGCGGCAGCAGGTTCGCTGCGCCGAGATAGCGCGCGACGAATGCATCGTTGGGGGTGTCGTACAGCTGTTGCGGTGTGCCGAGCTGTGCAATGCGGCCTTCGCGCATCAGCAGCGTACGGTCGGACAGCACCAGCGCATCGTCCTGATCGTGCGTTACGCAGACGATGGTCAGATTCGGCAGCCGCTCATGCAGCGCCTTCAGTTCGGAGCGCACCGACGCGCGCAGATTGGCGTCGAGCGCCGACAGCGGTTCGTCGAGCAGCAGCACGTCCGGCTCGATCACCAGCGCACGCGCGAGCGCGACGCGCTGCTGCATGCCGCCCGACAGCTGCGCCGGCATGATGTGGCCGGCGTCGCCCAGTTGCACCAGCTTCAACGCATCGGCGACGCGCCGCGCGACGTCTTTCGACGGCACACGGCGCGCGCGCAGACCGAATGCGACATTGTCGAACACCGACAGATGCGGAAACAGCGCATAGCTCTGGAACAGCAGCCCCAGATTGCGCTTATGCGGCGGCACGTGCGTCAGGTCGCGGCCCGCGACCGTCAGCGTGCCGCTCAAACCATCGGCGTCGATGAACCCGGCGATGAAACGCAGCAGCGTGGTCTTGCCGCAGCCGCTGCGGCCGAGCACGGTCAACAGTTCACCGCGCTCGATCGTCAGCGTCAGATCGTCGAGCACCGTGCGCGTACCGAAGCGCACGGTCAGGTGATCGATCTGCACGCCGCTTGCTGCATCCGCACGCGCAACGCCCGACGTGTCGACGCCCGGCGTATCGACGCCCGGCGTATCAGAAGGGGCGCCCAGCGCGCCCGGATCAGCAAGACTCGCGGTATTCACCGGGTTCGCCTCCAGCCTGTTGAAACAAGAACGAGAAAACCGAAGCGTGCGGCACGCCGCTTATTGCGGCTTCACTACGTCGAGCTGCTTGCCCGAGCTGCCGATCACGTCGTTTTTCCAGCGCGTGGTCCAGTCGGCCTTCTTCGCCATTACCTGGTTCCAGTCCACCGGAATCAGCTTGACGCCGCTGATCGCCTGCTTGACCGCCGTACCGTTCTTGCCGGTCAACTGCACGTCGCTGCGCGCCGGGATGCCGAAGATATCCGGCACCTTCGACTGCACGTCGGTCGACATCAGGTAATCGATCAGCTTCTTGCCGCCGGCCGTGTTCGGACCATTCTTGATCAGGCCGATCGCGTACGGCAGCTGGAACGTGGTCGGCTGGCCGCCGGCCTGCGCCGCGAGGAAGATCGGCTTCAGCGTCAGGCCGCCGTTGGCCGAATCGTCGAGGTCCATCTGCAGGTCGCCGTTGGCGACCGAGATCTCGTTGCGCGACAGCAGCACATCGAGGTAGCCGGTGCCCTTGGTGTGGAACCTGGCGCTCTGCTCGAGCTTCTTCAGATAGTCGAAGGCCTTGTCTTCACCCATCAGCGAGGTCGTCAGGATGATCACGGCCATGCCGTCGCCGGCGGTCGCCGGGTTCGAGTAGGCGATCTTGCCCGTGTAGTCCGGGTGCAGCAGATCGGCGAACGTCTTCGGCTGGGTCTTCACGACGTCCGGGTTGATCGCGAACGAGAAGTAGTTGTTGACGAAGGTCGCCCATGCGCCGTCGGAAGCCTTGGCGATCGCCGGCACGTTCTTGTAGTTGACGCTCTGGTAGTTCTGCAGCAGACCGGTCTGCGCGGCCTGCTGGATGAACGGCGGCAACGTAACCAGCACGTCGGCCTTCGGTGCGTCCTTCTCGATCGTCGCGCGGTTCACCACTTCGCCGCTGCCGGCCGTCACGATGTTCACCTTCACGCCTTCCTTCTTCTCGAAGGCCGGCAGCACGTCCTTGTACAGGTTTTCGAGGCCGTCGGCGGTGTACAGCACCACCGCATCCGCGGCATGCGCCGACAGCGACGCGCCGAATGCCGCCGCGGCGACCAGCGCCGGCAGCAGCTTGCGGATCATGCCCGTCGCGCGAAGTTGATTCGTCGTTTTCATGTGGTTTTTCTCCAGAAAGCACCGCCTCGTCGGCGTGCCCGATATCCGTTGTGATTGAGCGGCGAGCGCGCCGCGCCGCTTGGTGCCAGTCCCCGCGCGAACCCACGCGGGCCGCACAGATTGCCAACTACTGTTTGCTGACGACTTCGATGACCGCTGCCCGGCAGGCCCGCTCGAAGTCTGACGAATCCGCCGTGCTCCGCGCTCCGGCGGGCAGGGGCAAGAATCACAGGTTTCCGTGACAATTCCGTGACGCTCCGCACAAACTCCACAAATTGCCACATTTCGACAATAATGTGCGCATGCCATCGAGCATCATTTATCGACCTGGCAT
Source organism: Paraburkholderia sp. (assembly GCA_035536055.1). Taxonomy (GTDB): domain Bacteria; phylum Pseudomonadota; class Gammaproteobacteria; order Burkholderiales; family Burkholderiaceae; genus Paraburkholderia. Next base: position 8,165 of record DATLOW010000011.1, read on the forward strand.
GCGCGCACGCCGCGCATCGCCGCCGACAAGGAGCTGCTGTGATTCTCGGAAACGACCCGATCCTGCTGACGCCGGGACCGCTAACCACTTCCCCCGCAACGCGCGAGGCAATGTTGCGCGACTGGGGCTCGTGGGATGCCACCTTCAACCGGATGACGCACAGCGTGTGCGCCGATCTGCTCAGCGTCGTGCAAGGTGAAGACGACTACGTGTGCGTGCCGCTGCAGGGCAGCGGCACGTTCGCGGTCGAAGCGGCGCTTGGCACACTGGTGCCGAAAAGCGGCCGCGTGCTGGTGCCGAACAATGGCGCGTATTGCGCGCGCATCGTCAGGATCCTGCAGCGGCTCGGCATCGCCTGTGTCGAGCTGAAGCTGCGCGAAGACCAACCGGTCACCACCGCCATGCTGACCGACGCCTTCGCGCGCGACCCGCAGCTGACGCACGTCGCGCAGGTGCATCTGGAAACCAGCGCCGGCCTGCTGAACCCGCTCGACGAACTCGCCGCCGTGTGCGGACAACATGGCAAATGCCTGATCGTCGATGCGATGAGCTCGTTCGGCGCTTTGCCGATCGATTTACGCCACGGCGGCATCGACGCGCTGGTGTCGGCGAGCGGCAAGTGTCTGGAGGGCGTGCCGGGCATGGGCTTCGTAATCGTACGGCGCAGCGTGCTGCTGGCGGCCGAAGGCCGCTCGCCGTCGCTCGCGCTCGACCTGTACGACCAGTACGTCTATCTGCAGAAAACCGCGCAGTGGCGCTTTACGCCGCCGACGCACGTGGTGGCCGCGCTGCGTTGCGCGCTTGACCGCTTTATCGACGAAGGCGGTCAGCCGGCGCGCGGCGCGCGTTATGCGCGCAATTGTGCGGCGCTGATCGACGGCATGCGGGCGCTCAGCTTCACGCCGTTTCTGCCCGCTGCCGCGCAGGCGCCGGTAATCGTTACGTTCCACGCGCCGCGCGATCCGCGCTGGGACTTCGCGGCGTTCTATGCGGCCGTGCGCGACGCGGGCTACGTGCTGTATCCGGGCAAGCTGACGCAGCTCGAAACCTTTCGGGTGGGGTGCATCGGCGCGATCGACGTCAACGAGATGCACAACGCGGTCGCGGCGATCGGCAGGACGATCGCGCAGCTCGGGATTCAGATGCAATGAGCGAACGCGATAAGCGAACGCAACGCGCGGATGCAATGCGCGCACGCTGTAACGCGGGCAAGCGCGGCGAGCCGCGCCCCGCTCGACTTACGCGATCAGGATCTCCGGCCCGCGCGCGCTGATCGCCTTCGCCATGCCGCGCTCCGGCTGCGCCTCGGTCACGATATAGCGCGCGCGCTCGAGCCCGTTGATGCGCACCGGCGTCACGCGGCCGAACTTCGAAGTATCGGCGACCACCACCACGATATTGCCCGCTTCGATCATCTTCGCGCGCACTTCAGCGGCCATCCGCGAGTAGTCGGACAGATGCGCATCGGGCGTGATGCCGCCCGCGCCGACGATCGCGAAATCGACGTGATACTGCGCGAGCTGGTGAATCGTATCGAGGCCGAACGCGGCATCCTCGATATCGGACAGCTCGCCGCCGAGCAACGTGACGCGATTCTCGTTGCGCCGGCCGAGCACCAGCGCAATGCGCCAGTCGTTCGTATAGACCGACAGCCGGTGGCGCGCGGTCAGCGCGCGCGCCACCGCGTGCGTGGTGCTGCCCGAGTCGAGAATCAGCGATGCGCCGTCCGGCACCAGCTGCGCGGCACGCTCGCCGATCGCGCGCTTCGCGGCCGCGTTGGCGGCTTCGCGCACGTCGAGGTCCGGCTCGCGGCGTTCGCTGGACAACGCGCCACCATGGGTCGTCACGATCAGTCCGCGTTCGGCGAGCGCGTTCAGATCGCGCCGGATCGTCTCGCGCGACACGTTCAGCTCGCGGACCAGCTCGGCGACCGACAGCGCGCCGTTCTTCGCAACCTGCGACAGGATGTATTGATGACGTTGTTCTGCGAGCATGCGTTGAAAGCGCCGGAAACGGCAAACGTGAGTTCAGGAGGCCGGCGTATTGTATTACGTGGCAATACCTGATGCTCCGCCGCGTCACCAACCTGCTAAGCTCAACGGCTTGCCGTGCCCCGCCTCCCCTTGCCGATGCCGCCTCTGTTTCGCCGTTTGCTGCTGCTGTTCCATGTGCTCCGATTCGGCGTGCGCCTTGTCTGGCTCGCCGCGCCGCAAGACCACAAGCTGACCTGGATCGTCACGCTGATCCAGCGCGTGCACGCGTCCGAGCGCGGCCGCGCCGGCCTGCACGGGCTGCTGCCGCAGCTTGGGCCGCTGGCCGGCGCATTGGCGCAAACGCTCGCGCAACGCCCTGAACTGGCCGCCGGCACGCTGCACGACGCGATCGATGCGGTCAGCCGCCTGTCCGAACCGCTGCCGCCCGCGGCCGCGGAACAGGCGCTGACTGCCGCGTTCGGCCGGCCGTTGCCGACGCTGTTCGAAACGGTGGATTGCACCGCGGTGTCGAGCGGCTTTGCCGAACAGGTCCACGTGGCGCGCCTCGCCGAGCCGCTCGACGGCCATCGCGATGTGGCGATCAAGCTGTTGCGCGTCGCCGAGGTCCAGCAGCTCGGCGACGACGCGGCGCTGCTGTGCTGGGCGGCGCGCTGGCTCGAAAAGCTGTCGAAGAGCGCGCGGCGGCTGCGCGTGCGCGAGCTGGCCGAGGCCTTTGCACACGACGTGCTGCGCCGCTTCGACCTGCGCGCGCAAGCGGCCAGCCAGAGCCAGACCGCGCACCACTTCGCCGGCGACGCGCGGGTCATCGTGCCAGCCGTGCTGTGGGACCTGAGCGGCAGCACGGTGCTCGTCACGCAGCGCATCCGCACGCTGCCGCCCACCGACCTCGCCGGTCTGGCCGCGTATCACGTGAAGCTGCCGGCCCTCGCCGCCCATATCGTCGAAGTGGCCACGCACGAGGCCTTCGAGCACGGCTTCTTTCACGCGGCATTCGATGCGCGACACGTGCGCGTCAGCATCGAGCCGGACACGCTCGGCAAACTCGTACTGGCCGACTTCGCCGTGATGTCGAATCTGTCGGGCGACGAGCGTTCGTTCTTCGTGCACGGCGCTACCGCACTGTTCGAGCAGGACTACGCGCGCCTTGCCGACCTGCATCGCAACGCAGGGCACGTGCCACAGCACACCCGCACCGAGCAGCTCGAGGCGGAACTGCGCACGCGCGCCGAAGCGCACTTCGCGGCTGAGCCGCACGAACGCTCCGCAGGCGCGCTGTTTCATCACCTGCTGCATGCGGTGGCGCCGTTCGACGGCGCCGTCGCGCCGCGCCTCGTCGCCGCGCAGCATTCGTTCGAGCAGGCCGAGGCGCTGGCCAATGCGCTGCATCCGGGCGTCGATACGTGGAATATCGCGCGTAACGTGCTCGCGTCGATTGCGCAGCGCGAACTCGATCATCGCGGCTGGCTCAAGCACATCGCGCAGGAGCTGCCGCATCTGGCGCACCTCGTGCCGCGCATGCCGCAACTGGCGATCCGCTATCTGCAGCATCAGCATCATCTGGCCACCACGTCGCGACAGCGCGTGCAGCTGACCGGCGAACTGACGCGCGAGTACCGGCGCACCCGCACGCTGCTGTGGGCCTGCGCGATTTGCGGCGGGTTGCTCGGCGCCCTGGCGATTCTGCTGATGCGCTGAGGCGCGGATGCATTGATGCGGATGTGGCGGTTGTGGCGGTTGCGGACGTTCCCGACGATCTGACGGAATTACCGAAGCGCGCGCCGCGGCCGTCGTAGCGAGTGCAGCCTCGAACAAGACAGCCTCTGCCGATGCCGCGATACTGCGAGCTCTTCATCACCGTAGCGCTCCGCTGTCATGCTTGTCTTTGTCAATGCCGTCGTATTCGTCGTGCTGTGGTCGACCGGCTTCGTCGTCGCGCGCGCAATCACGCCATACGCCGACCCCAACCTGTTCCTGCTGGCCCGCTTTGCCGGCACCGCCGCGCTATTTGCCGGCGCGGCGCTCGTCGCACGTTCCGTATGGCCATCGGGCCGCGCACTCGGCATGCATCTGATCGCCGGCGCGCTCCTGCAGGGCGTCTATCTCGGCGCGGGTTACTGGGCCGTCGCGCAAGGCATGAGCGCCGGCATCATGGCGCTGCTCGGCGCGCTGCAGCCGCTGCTCACCGCCGCCGTCGCCGCGCCGTTGTTCGGCGAGCGGCTGTCGCGGCGCGGCTGGTGCGGCATGGCACTCGGTCTTGCCGGCGTCGCGCTGGTGCTCGAACCGAAGCTCGCCGCGGCCAGTCTGCCGTCGTCAACGGCGGCGGGCGCGGCGCCGGGCTGGCTGGTGGTCAGCGTATCGGTTCTCGCCGTGGTGGCGATCACCGCCGGCACGCTGATTCAGAAAACCTCATTGGCAAAGGCCGATATCCGCAGCGCCAGCGCCGTGCAGAATTTCGGCGCGGCGCTGGTCGTCGCGGTGTTTGCGCTCGCGCTCGGCGAACATCGGTTTATTCCGGCGCCGGCGCTGTGGGTGTCGCTCGCGTGGGGCATCGTGATGCTGTCCGGCGTCAGCGTCACCTTGCTGGTATGGATGGTCCGGCGCGGCGATGCGTCGCGCGCGACCGCGCTGCTGTTTCTCGCGCCGCCGTTAGCGGCGCTCGAAGGCTATGTCGGTTTCGGCGAAATCCTGTTGCCGGTGCAGGTGGCCGGCTTCGTGCTGGCGCTGGTCGGGGTGGTGCTGGCGCGTTCGTAACGGTCAATCGGCGGTATCCGCGCTGGCGGGCATGCGTGCGCGCACCATCCGGCTCGGGCCCGGCGACCAGCCGGGCCGCGTCTTGCGCGCCGTGTCCACCACGACGATGTAGCGGCCCGCCCATGGCGTCACCACGCGGTTCGCATGCAGCACCCACAGCGGGTGACCGGCGTCGACCAGTTGTTCGTATTCGGCGTCGAGAATGCCGTAATGGTCAAGAAACGTGTTGAGCGATGCCGGAATCCGCACGCAGCCCTTCGAATGCCGGATGCCGAACAAAGGCTCGAGCTTCTGCGGATCGGTGGCGTGCATCTGAAAACGCATCGGCGACACGCCGCCCTTGCCCCAGCCCCGTTCGCCCTCCGCCCAGCCCAGGTCGAAGATGCGCATGTCGTGCGCGCCGTAACCGCGAATGCCGTTCTGGTTCATCGTGCCTTCGGCGCGATAGTCCATATTGTTCGGCGTGTGTTCGAACACGCCGAGCGGCGTGACGAAATGATCGAATTGCCCGGGGCGTCCGGTCGCCACCGGTGCCGCGCCGATCAGTTGCCAGCTTTCGGCAGGCGTCGCGCGGAAGTACACGAACAGCGCCTGCACGTTTTCATTGCGATCGACCAGCACTACGTACTCGCCGGACAGGTTGCCGAGCGTATGCGCATCGAGCGAGAGTTGCAGCCGTTGGCCATACGCATTTTGCTCGGCGTCGGGCACCTTCAGACGACGCGTCACGTCGTGCGCGAACAGTTCGCGCATCAGCAGCGCATGGCGCGGGTCGGCACCGCCGGCGGCGTCGCGCATCGCCACTGCCGCGCCATTCAGCGCGGGCGGCGCAGATGCCGGGGCGGGCAGCGGATGCGCGGCCTGCACGATTGCGCTGCCCAGTGCAAATAACGCGGCAAATAACGCGGCGAGGCCGACGCGCGCGACATTACCGGGACGGCGCCATCTATTCAGACCCATGCAGCCGGAATTACCGCCCCCGAAAGCCGCCGTGCATTGCGCCGGCCGGCTGGACTTGTTGTTGTTCATCGTCGTGTGTGCCAATTCGCCATGCATCGGCGCGTGCCGGCTCCAGGCCCGGCACGCGGTGGGCGAGGAAGCGACCCCGCGCTTCCCGCTGCGGCGATTGCGCTGCAGCCCACTGCGGCCGCAATCCGCAACGCCGAAAATCCGAACACGAATGCCGGTATTGAGCCGACAAAAACCACGCAACAACGCCGCAGAAAATTTCAATGAACAATGCGCCCGTCGACGCGTCAGTAGCTTAAAGCTTCAGACGGACATAATCACAAACGGTTCACGTTCATTCAGGCAGACCAGGTGCCGCATCACATTCGGCCCGCGGCGCTTGCCGTTCTATAAGACGGCTGCGTTGCCATCGGTTTTCACGAGGAGATTCGACATGACCGCTCACGACGACTTCGCGGCCCGCCAGTCGCGCATTGCGCAGGAAATGCACGTCGCGCCGCACTTCGATGCCGCACAGGAGATCGAGCGGCGCGTCGGTTTTCTGGCCAGCTATCTGCGCAGCAACGGTCTGGCGACCTATGTGCTGGGCATCAGCGGCGGCGTCGATTCGACCACCGCGGGACGGCTCGCGCAGCTTGCGGTCGAGCGGCTACGCGCCGCGCAATACGATGCGCGTTTCGTCGCGATGCGGCTGCCATACGGCAACCAGCACGACGAAGCGGATGCGCAGCAGTCGCTCGCCTTCATTCGCGCGGACGAATTGCTCACCGTCGACGTGAAGCCCGCCGCCGATGCGATGCTCGCGGCGCTCGCCACAAGCGGGCTGCGCTTCGCCGACGACGCGCAGCAGGACTTCGTGCACGGCAATATCAAGGCGCGGGCGCGGATGATCGCGCAATACGCAGCCGCGAGCGCGCGGCGCGGCGTCGTGATCGGCACGGACCACGCCGCGGAATCGGTGATGGGTTTCTTCACCAAGTTCGGCGACGGCGGTGCCGACGTGCTGCCGCTTGCGGGACTGAACAAGCGGCGCGTGCGCGCCGTCGCGCAGGCGCTGGGGGCTGCCGATGCGCTCGCGCATAAGGTGCCGACCGCCGACCTCGAAATGTTGCGTCCGCAACGGCCCGATGAGGACGCGTACGGCATCCGCTACGACGACATCGACGATTTTCTCGAGGGCAAGCCGGTTGGCGATGCGGTGTATCGGACCGTCTATCGCTTCTACGATGCGACGCGGCATAAGCGCGCGCTGCCTTATACGCCGTTCGACTGGACGCCGGAGTCCGGGTCTGAATGAGTCGACGTAGGGTTCGGGCCGGGCCGGGGTCACCGGTTGGCTTGCACGGTGGATGCTACTGCGGCGCAGGCGGCACATGGACGGCGTATGCAACGCAGCCGGCACATGTGCCGCGCGGCAGTGCGCGGTCTATCTGCGCCGTCTATTTGCGCGGCGGCGCCGGCCGTTCGTCGAACGGCACCGCGCTCGCCTGCAGCGCGATGCCGCACAGCATCTTGCCGTGCACCTGTTGCGCGATCACGTCGCCGACGTACGGCACGTCGGCATTCAGCTCGACATGCGCATACGCATTCGACGTGCCCTGCTCGAACACGGTGACATGCTTCGCATAGTGGCCGAGTTCGTGTTCGAGAAACTCGCGCACCTGCTGTTCGGAGCAGGTCTCAGGGATGTTCCAGACAATCAGGTTCATACGCGCCCCACTCGGTAGAGCCTGCCGCACAACCGGGCCGCGGCTGGCGGCAAGTCGATTTGCCTTCGGGCTGCGCGCCGCACGTAGTGCAGCCGCCACAGTGCTTCAGCCTGGCCAGAGGCGCGGCGCCGCGGTCAGTCGGCCGCGGCGACGTTGTCCGCGCTGACCCACCACGACATCCGGTCGCGCGGAGCCCGCACCAGCACCGCCGATGGATCGTCGACGCCGTCGTCAGCGACCTCGCAGACATTCAGCCCGTCGGGCAGACGCTGCACCGTGCCCGCGTCCTGAAACAATGCAAGCCGTTTCGCGGACAGCGGATGCAGCTGGCTGAACACATCGTAGCTGATCGCCGCCGGCGCATCGCCACGAATCTGCAAAGCGTTGCCATGCCGGCATTTGAGCGGTGTGTCGGCCGCAGCACCAGCCGTGCCGCACAGCGCAATGCCGAGCGTCGCGACGGCTATCAGTAACGAGGATCGGGTCATGTTCGCTCTCCAGTGTTCAGGTTCTCGTGATTCGTCAGGTGCGCCTGGACGCGCGCGGTACAGGCCGCGCGGTACAGGCCGTGCGTTACAGGCGTTACGCGCCGTCGTCGAGGCGTTACGAACCGTCGTCGCCGTCGGTCGTCAGGCCGGCGCTGTCGTCGTCGCAGGTCCGGCGGCGCAGCCGCGCGTATTGTGCGGGCCAGTCGCCGGCGATCGCGGCCTGCGCTTCAGACAGACTCATCTTGCCAGTGCACACGCAGCGCTTCAGCTTGGCAGTCAGCAGTTCCTTGCGGCGTTCGCCGCGATGCCCGCCCCACGGCAGCAGGTCCAGATTGCCCGGCGCATCGGGCGAGCCGCCGAGCACGACCGGCACGCGGCGATCCAGCGCATAGCCCGGACCATCTTCCGGATCGATGCCGCGTGCGGCAAGCAACTGGTTCTTGCGCTCCAGCAACGCGTCCATCGGCGGTGACACGGTATCGGCATAGCCGGGCTTGCAGATCGTGTCGGCCACCGAAGCTTGTGTGACGCGCTCGTCGAGCATCGACGCGTCCCGCGCGTGAACCGTGGCCGCCTGCAGTGCGCTCCACAAGCACAGTGCGGCCAATACACCGCCACGTGCACGGCGCGCAAGCTGCCCTCTGCGCGCGGCTCGTACCGGACACGCGGCGCGCTGCGCGCGCCGGCCGGCAAAGGGATTGGATGACTTGAATGTATCGTCGCGACGCGCGGTGCCGCGCCTGTCTGTATTGCCTTCGTTCATTGGTCAGCGCGCCTTTGGCCGGCGCGGAAGGGTCAATTCGCAGGGCAATTAAAACACACTCCACCGATGCACTGCGAATTCGATGCGCTTGCAACGTTCCCGACGACGCTCAGTGCGGCCCGGGAACGCCCACCTCTACTGCGCGGGGTTGGCCGTGCGCGCCTGCAACGCGCGGATCCGCCCCAGTGCCTCCCGGTTAGTCACCGCGGCGTCGTACATGGCCGCCAGATCGGCCTTCAGTGCCGTGCGCGAGCCGCCGTCGAGATAGACCATATGACCGGACGGATAGAAGCGCGCGGACAGATTCTTGCGCACCGCCTCGCTGACGAGCGGCATCCGCTGCAGGTCGATGATGGTCTGATAGAACGGCGTGACGAAATCGTAAAAGCCGTTGGCCGACAGCACTTTCAGGTCGACGTTCAGCGCCATGACCGCGGCGAGATCGCCCGCGGTATAGAGCACGATATTGCCCTGCGCGTCCTTGCCCTTTTGCGCGCCGGTCGGATCGATATGGCCGAAGTTCCAGTTCTGGAACGCCTGATCGTTCAGATCGGTGAACGACGAATTCGACGTGAACTTCAACTGCTCGTTCAGATACGTGTTCCACATCGTGGTGTAGACACCGGTGACCGCGGTCATGGTCGGATCGTTGCCGCCGGAGTTCGGATCGATCTGCCCGGCGATGCCGGTTTCGATGGCGGTCACGCGGCCGTCGTACGAGCCGAGCGCAAGGCCCTTCGACTTCAGCAAGGTGGTCAGAAACAGCGAGTTGCCGCGGCTGTCGTAAGACGCGATATCGAGGCTCCACGCCAGCAGCGTGGCTTTGTCGATACCGGTGTACTCGGACAGTTTCTCGACCGTCGCATCATCAGTGGTCGGAAATTTACGTAACGCGTCGAGGTAGTCCGTGCGGGCGAATTGCGCGACCTCTTCGGCGAATCCGGCGAGATCCGTCGGCGTGGGCGCAACGCCCAGCTTCTTGTGAAACCACGCATCCGCGGCCGCGGTGGGCAGCGCCCCGACCGGGTTGCCCGACTGCGTGTAGTCGAGAATCGACGATTGCAGCGTGATGCCGTTCAGGTCCACGCCATCTTCGTGCAGCCGGTACGCAAGCACGCAGCTGCGCGCGGTGCCGTACGACTCGCCGAACAGGAACTTCGGAGAATTCCAGCGATTGTTTTTGGTCAGAAAGCGCTTGATGAACTGCTTGAGCGAATCTGCATCTTCGTCGACGCCCCAGAAGTCGCGGTTCTTGCGCGGCGCGATCGCAGCCGAATAGCCGGTGCCGACCGGATTGACGAATACCAGATCGCTCTTGTCGAGCAGGCTATCCGGATTGTCTTCCATCTGATACGGCGCGGGCGGCGTGAAGTTCGGCATCGACGTCTTGATGCGCCGCGGCGCGAACGAGCCGAGCAGCACGAACACCGACGACGAACCTGGTCCGCCGTTGTAGAAAAACGTGACCGGGCGCGTTTCTTCTTTCTGGCCGTCCTGCGTGAATGCCACGTAGAACATCTTCGCATCCGGCTGCGAGCTGCTCGGGTCGACCGTGACCAGATGGCCGGCGGTCGCCGTGTAGTTGATCTTCTTGCCGCCGATGGTGACCGAGTGCTTCGTAATCGCAGCGTTTTCAGTTGCATCCGTGACCGAGTCGTCGGGGCCATTGCCGTATGCGACTGGATCAAAAAACGGCACGTCGCCAGCACGATGCGGCACGCTCGCACCGCCCGCTGCCGGGTTGGCCGAAGGGGCCTGAGACGAATGCAGACTGCCGGAAGCCGATTCGTTGTTTGCCATGATCGCTCCATGAAATGCGTGCACGCGCGATGCGTGACGCGATGTCGGATTCATCGTTGCGCAGTACTTCGATTACACGGGTTGCGGCGTATGCGGCACTTGCAGCACTTGCAGCGCTCACGCGACATACGCACATGTGCCACTTAAGTCACTTGTGCCGCATGCGCCGATCCCGCCACGGCCAGCCATGCGGCAACAAAAGCGCGTTTCCGCGCAGCTGCTACAACGCCGCCGCCACCCTGGTGCCGTCGGGACTACCGAGACCCGTGCATGCGTCCCACCCCGGCACGGCGACATAGCTGCCGTTATTGCCCTGCGTGATGTCGTTGCACACGCTGCCCGCCTTGTACAGCTTCGCGTTCACGAAGCCGGCAGGCTGTCCTTTGGCGGCGTTGATACGCGCGATCAGCGCGGCCCATAGCGGCGCCACCGCGCTGGTGCCGCCGACGACGGTATTGGCGCCACCGATCACCACGTCGTAGCCGCTCGCCGGCGACGCATCGCCCGCCACATCGGGCACACCGCGCCCGCGAAGCGCGACTTTGCCGCCGTGCGCGGTCGCCGCCGCAAGGCCTTCCTGCCAGGCGGGCACGCTGAAGGTGCCGCTGACGCCGCCGCCCGTTGCGCCACCGTCCGCACCGTCATTCCAGACGACTTCGCGCCCGATCGACTGACCCGACGCTTCGACGCGCGTGCCGCCGCAGGCGAGCACATACGGGCTCGACGCGGGAAAGTCGACGTGCGCGCTGCCGTCGCCTACGCCGTCGCTCGAGCCGCTGTCGCCCGACGCCGCACAGACCGTGACGCCCACCGCCATCGCGGACTGCAGCACGTCGTTGAAGGCCTGCATCGACTGCGCGGTCCATGTGGACTCCGGCGCGCCCCAACTGATCGAAATCACCGAAGGCTTGTGCGTCTTGTCGTGCACGGCCTGGCTGACGGCATCGATAAAACCGGCGTCGCTGTTCGGCGTGAAATACACGGCGAGGGTCGCGCCCGGCGCGATCGCACCGGCGATCTCGATGTCGAGCGTCACCTCGCCGTCCGGACCGTTCGGATCGCCGCTCGGCGCGTTTTCCGCGCCATCGACACCGACCGACACGACCTTTGGCGCCTTTACGCCCAGACTCGAAAAGTACGCGGTCAGATCTTCGCTGCGATAGCCGCCGCCGAGCTCGACGATGGCGATGCATTCGCCGCCGCCGTCGCCTTGCGGAAAGCGATACAGCGAAGCGAGCTGCAGCGGCGTGAACGACACCGCCGGCTGCGCGCGCGCCGGCCTGAACGGCGGCCGGATGCGAAAGTGCGGCCGCGCCTGCGGACGGTTGTCGAGCCCGAGTACCGCGGTCACCACGCCGTGCAGTTCGTCCGGCACGCTGATCGCGCCGCTGCGGCCGCGATAGCGGCCCACCGAGTGATGCTCGAAGTGCTGCAGCTCGACCGCGAAGGCCGCCTGAAATTGCGCGACGGTGCCGCTCAACACGACCGAGCGGGCGGCCGCATCGTCGCGCACCACCGCAAGGCCGTGCTGTGACGCGAAGCCCTTGAGCTTCGCGATGTCTGCCGGCTCGGCGCCGAAGCGCCGCTCGAGCTCCTCGCGAGAGATCGGCGCGGCGCCGGCCGCGCCGGACTCGATGCGCCGCACCAGTTGTTCAAACTGCTGCTCGTCCCGGCGCCGCAGCAAAACAACCACCTCAATGTGTTCCGCCGGGTCGCAACGTCCGACCAGCTTCGAACCTTCGACGACGGTGCGTTCGCTTCCGGGTAGTGGATGCATGACCATGGTATCGACTCTCCCCCATGCACGGCTCGTGACCGCGCGTTGCAGATGATGCGCAGACGCATGAACGCGGTGTGTTGCGCCGCGCATGCCGGCTTCGTTTCAGAGATGACGCCAATCTGTCCGACAAAACCATTGCAACACAGTTCCGGCACACGCGACAGTCGGCCGATCGGCCAATTGTTGGGAGTTCGGATCACGCGCTATGATTCTGCCGCGGCAACGAGAGCGCCGTGATAGCGCATGCATCGCGCGCACGTTGCCGGTTCGCACGCAGCATAAAAAATTTACGGAGAAGTCCCATGACCATTTCGATGTATCAGGCATCGCTACCCACGCTGGTACGCGGGCTCACGAACCTTCTGGCCATTCTCGGCAAAGGCCAGGCCCATGCGGCCGAACATCAGATCGATCCGCTGGTGCTCACCAACGCCCGGCTGTTTCCCGACATGCTGCCGCTCGCGCGCCAGGTGCATATCGCCACGGACATGGCAAAGGGCTGCGCGGCGCGACTCGCCGGTGTCGAGGCGCCGAAGTATGAAGATGTCGAGGTCACGTTCGACGATCTGATTGGCCGTGTACAGCGCACGATCGTCTATCTGAAAGAATTCAATGCATCGCAGATCGACGGCAGCGCCGATCGCGTGGTCACGATCAAGCTGCGGAGCGGCGCGGTCGAATTCAAAGGTGTCGATTACCTGTTGTCGTTCGTGTTGCCGAACTTCTACTTCCACATCACGACCACGTACAACATTTTGCGGCACAACGGGGTCGAGCTCGGCAAGATGGATTATCTGGGCCAACCGAAACAGGGCTAAGGTTGACTGCGCGGCTGCGTGGCGGTGCCGCTGTGAGGCTGTGTGCAGTGGCTCGGCAGTGCGCGGTTGCGCGGCGATGCGCGGGCGACGGCAATGCCCGCGCCGCCGGCCGCGTAACTGCGGCGCCCCGCTTCAGCCGCGCGGCTGAAACGCGATCACGCTCATTCCCGCCAGCGTCAGCGCGGCACCCGCCAGATCCCACGCGGTCGGCCGCATCTGCTCGACGCCCCACAACCAGACAATCGCCACCGCCACGTACACCCCACCGTACGCGGCATAGACGCGGCCTGCGGCCGCCCCGTGAAACGTCAGCAGCCACGCAAACAGCGCGAGGCTGATCGCGCCCGGCACCAGCAGCCAAACGGAGCCACCGTCTTTCAACCAGCGCCAGGGGAGATAGCAGCCGAGGATTTCGGCCACCGCCGTCACGACGTATAGCAGCAAGGTCTTCATGAAGGGAGAGGGAGAGGAAGAAGGAACGCGACACGGAAACAGAGCTTAACGAGGTCACTCGCGCGGCGGCCGAAAAGCCCGACCGATCCGTCCAAGGCCAGGCAAGGCCAGCCCAAGCCAGCCCAGTCCAGCCCGCCGCGGCCCGGCCCCGAGTCTATCGCCTTTATTAAGACAATCACTTGGCCGCCTGCAGCACGACCATGCGACAGTCAGGCCAAGCGTTTCCGTCAACCCTTTGCCACGCAAGCGTCCATGAGCGTCAAATCTCCCTGCATCGACATCTGCAAGTTCGACGGCAAGACCGGCTATTGCGTCGGGTGCATGCGCACCCGCGACGAATGCAAGAGCTGGAAGAAGATGAAAGACAAGCAGCGCCGCAAGGTCATCGACGACTCGCCGCGCCGCGCGGCCACGCTAAAGAAGTAATACCGGAAGTAACACCGCCGCTCGGGGCGCGGCTGTTCAGTCCAGCGACAGCCGCAGCGCAAAAGCCACCAGCGCGCTCGAAAACGCCCAGCGCTGCACCGTCTGTGCGACCGGATTGCCACGCACCCAGCTCGAGATACGCGCCGCGCCGAGCGTGTAAAGCGTATCGAAACCCGCGCACACGGCCACCAGCACGATACCCAGTTCGATCACCTGCGACCATACCGCGCCAGCTTCCGGCGTGACGAACTGCGGCATCAGCACCGAGCAGAACAGCAACGCCTTCGGATTCAGCAGGTTGGTGAACAGGCCTTTGAGGAAGTCGGTCGACAGGGGCCGAGGTTGGGCCGCGGCCGCGCTATCGCCTTGCATCGCGAACAGCGGCGCACGGAATATCTGCACCGCAACCCAAACCAGATAAACCGCGCCGCCGATACGCACGGCGTGATAAAGCCATGGCGCATTGTGCAGCAGCGCCGCGACGCCACATGCGGATAGCGTCACATGCGTCGCGCGCGCCAGCGCGAGTCCGGCCGACGCGGCGAAACCGCGGCGCATGCCGCGCGCGATCGTGGTTTGCAGCACGAGTGCCATGTCGGGGCCGGGCAATGCGCAGACAGCGGCCAGCGCCGCGATGTATAGAAGCAGTAGATGAGCGGAAATCATGTTCGCCTCGCTTGTCGAAGGCTTCATATTGCACTTGCGCGACGAGGGAATACTGGCGAAATCAGGCATATTCCGGCTCAATATTGGCGCTTTCCGCTAAAATATCCTCGCCCACACCAATCTTCCCCTCACGCATGGATAAACTCGACAAAATCGACCGTGCGATCCTGTCCGCGCTGCAGTCCGATGGCCGTATGTCGAACGCCCGGTTAGCCGAAACCGTCGGCCTGAGCGAGACACCATGCGCACGCCGTCTGAAGCGGCTCGAAAGCGATGGCTATATCGACCGCTATCGCGCCGTGCTGTCGCGCCCGGCACTAGGCCTCGGCGTCTACGCGTTCGTCTACGTGCGCTTTGCGGTGCACGACAAAACGCTCGCGACGCGCTTCGAGCGGGAGATTCAGGCGATTCCGCGAATCCTGTCGTGCCACAACGTGTCCGGCTCGGCCGATTACGTGCTGCAGATCGCCGCGCGCGATCTGGACGACTACGGTACGTTCATGCGCGACGAATTGCGCGCGCTGCCCGGCGTGACCTCGGTGGAGTCCGCACTGTCGTTGCGCGAAGTCAAGTCGCACAGCGGCTTGCCGCTGCTGTAAATCACGCATGCGGCGGAACGCCCCGCCGACAACGCACGCTTTCATTTCGCGCGCGCCGGATGGCATAGTGTGCGGCGCAGCGCCGCTGCATGACCCGAACTGGAGTAGATCACCCATGACCCCCGAACAGGCCCGAGCCGAAGAAACTCGCGCGATGGAGCGCACGCTGAACGCGATGAAGCAGGTACAGACCGCGTTCGCCGCATTGCAGTCGCACTACCCGCCCAATGGGGGCGGCAAACCGTCGCAGATCGCGCTGCAAACCTTCGACGCCGCGCTGGAAGAGCTGGAAAACGCGCAGGCCGACTTCGACACGCTGCTCGGCGATCTGCTTGACGGCAATCGCTAGACGTACTACTCCCGTCACGCTTGCCAGACCGCCCCAGGCGCGTCTGCGCGGCCTCCCGGCGGGGCGGCATGCCGCCGCCGTACTGCCGCGCGCCACTCGTGTGTGGTAGTCCGCGCCAGACCGTTAGTTGCATTCATCCCGCTTGTTGGCGCTACAAGCTTGCATTTCAACTGCAACCCTTTGCGCCAAATGGCTTTTTTCCATATCGTCAAATTACGATATAAGATTCGCCACCTGACGATGCAGATGCAGCGCACTGCCAGTCAGATGTCCGATTCATCCGTAACTGCTGTTTGACGACCTTGAAGCAGTCCCAATGACGCTCGATATCGACGCGATCCACAAGGCGCTGGCCAATCCGGTGCGCCGCGAGATTCTCGCCAAGCTGCGCGATCCTGCCCGGTACTTCGCCGACCAGGAGATGCCGCTCGATCACGGCGTGTGCGCGGGCAAGATCGACGCCTGCTGTGGACTGTCGCAGTCGACTGTTTCCGTGCACCTCGCGGCGTTGCAACGCGCCGGGCTGGTAAGCGCGAAGCGCGTCGGCCAGTGGGTTTTCTTCAAGCGCAATGAAGCAGTGATCAAGGCGTTTCTCGAACAGATGAACGCGGACCTCTGAGGGCAGCGCGCTGCACCGCACGCGCGTTTCTGAACACACCAGCCACGGGCGCAAGCCCAACCAGACGAGGTAACACCAAATGCCGACACTTTTCGATCCGCTGCAGATTGGCGATCTCACGCTGCCGAACCGCATCATCATGGCGCCGCTGACGCGCCAACGCGCCGGCGACGTCCGCGTGCCCAACGCGTTGATGGCTGCATACTATGCGGAGCGTGCTTCCGCTGGCCTGATCCTGTCGGAGGCGACCTCGGTCACGCCGCAAGGCGTCGGCTACGCGGCTACGCCGGGCATCTGGTCGCAAGAACAGGTCGAAGGCTGGAAGCTCGTCACCGATGCGGTGCACGCCGCCGGCGGCAAGATCTTCCTGCAGCTGTGGCACGT
The DNA here is from genome assembly GCA_035536055.1 of Paraburkholderia sp. Lineage (GTDB taxonomy): Bacteria > Pseudomonadota > Gammaproteobacteria > Burkholderiales > Burkholderiaceae > Paraburkholderia. Next base: position 24,733 of record DATLOW010000011.1, read on the forward strand.
CGGCCGCGTGTCCGACCCGATCTTCCTCGACGGCGCGCTGCCGGTCGCACCGAGCGCGATCGCGCCGAACGGCCACGTGAGCCTCGTGCGTCCTGAGCGCCCGTTCGTGACGCCGCGCGCATTGGATCTCGAGGAAATTCCGGGGATCGTCGCCGCCTACCGCAAGGGCGCGGAAAACGCCAAACTGGCCGGCTTCGACGGCGTGCAGGTTCACGGCGCGAACGGCTATCTGCTCGACCAGTTCCTGCAGGACAGCACCAACCAGCGCACCGACGCGTACGGCGGCCCGATCGAAAACCGCGCCCGCCTGATGCTCGAAGTGGTCGACGCCTGTATCGAAGTGTGGGGCGCGAACCGCGTCGGCATGCACCTCGCGCCGCGTGGCGACTCGCACACGATGGGCGACTCGAACCCGGCTGCCACCTTCGGCTATGTCGCGCGCGAGCTCGGCAAGCGCAAGATCGCGTTTATCGCAGCCCGCGAAGCGCTCGGCGACGACCGCCTCGGACCGCTGCTGAAGAAGGAATTCGGCGGCCCGTACATCGCCAACGAAAAGTTCACGAAGGACAGCGCGCAACAGCTGCTGGCCGCCGGCGAAGCGGATGCCGTGGCCTGGGGCAAGCTGTACATCGCCAATCCGGATCTGGTGCGTCGCTTCGAACTGAACGCGCCGCTCAACGAGCCGGATGCCTCGACGTTCTACGCAGCAGGTGAGAAGGGCTACACCGACTATCCGTCGCTGGCAGCAGCCTGATCGGCCGCGCAGCCTGTATCCGCGGCTGCGCATGCGAAGATGCGCCCGGACTGGTTCCGGGCGCTTTTCTTTTTGCGCGCGGGCAGCATGCTCGCGAAGCTTTCCTGTGGCCCCGGCGCTCCGACCCCATCCTGAGATCTGCTGCCAGTGATGCGCCCCCAACCGTAATCGCTTGACGTCACACCGTACGCGACTACACTCGCCGCATTCCCGCGCGGCCTCGTCGCTTGCGCGGTCCCGTCCGAAGCAATCACGCAAGCTCTGAATAAATGGATCCGATGCACCTGCTGCAGACCGCCCTGCACGTCGACCGCAACCTCGGCAGCCTGATCGCGCAGTACGGCACCGCCGTCTACGCGATGCTGTTCGCGATCGTGTTCGTCGAGATCGGCATTCTGCCGCTGTTCTTCCTGCCCGGCGATCCGCTGATCTTCATCTGCGGCGCATTCGCCGCGACCGGCGCGCTGCGGGTGTGGCTGGTAGTGCCGGTGCTGTTTGTGGCGACGGTGGCGGGCAGCATCGTCTGTTATCTGATCGGCCGCGCGCTCGGCGACAAGGTGTACAGCGCGCACTATCGCTGGCTCGACCGGCGCGCGCTGCAGCGCGCCCATGCGTTCTACGAAGCGCGCGGCGGACTGACGTTTCTGATCTCGCCGTTTCTCGCGGTGGTGCGCACCTTCGCGCCGTTCGTGGCCGGCGTGGCCGGCATGACGTTCGCGCGCTTCGCCGCATTCGCGTCAGCGGGCGCCGCGCTGTGGATCGTGTCGCTGGTCGCGGCGGGTTATCTGTTCGGCAACGTGCCGGTGGTGCGCGATCACATGAGTTCGATCGTGCTGCTGGGTGTCGCGCTCGGCGTCGGCTCGCTGGCCGTCGGCGCGCTATGGCGGCAGGTGCAGGCGGCGCGCCGGCGGCGCGCGTGACGGAAGGCGCAGCCTGGTGCGCCGGCCAGCGGTAACCGGGCAAGACCGCCGAATACAGACCACAACGCAGCCACGCCCGGCACTTCACCCGTCACTTGTCGAACAAGGCCGTATAGCGCCGTTGCATTTCTTCAGGCGTCAGCGTTTCGAGATGCCCGCCGAGCAGCCACATATGTCCGAATGGATCGCGCACCGACGCGGTCCGCTCGCCGTAAAACTGATCCTGCAGCGGCCGGATCACGGTCGCGCCCGCGTCGACTGCGCGTGCGAAGGTCTGGTCCACATCCGCCACGTGCAGATGCAGGCGAAAACCGACGGCCCCCGACGCTGCCGGCGCGGGTAGACCGTACTCGGGAAATTCGTCGGCCAGCATGATAGTGGCGGGGCCGATCCGGATCTCGGCATGGCCGATGCGGCCGCTGGGTTCGGTCAGCCGGAACAGCTCGACCGCGCCGAATGCGTGCGTGTAGAAATCGATCGCTTCCGCGGTACTGCGCACGCTCAGGTACGGATAGACCTGATGCACGTCGTTCGCTTCGCTCATGGAAACCTCCGTGTGTCGATGTACACGCTCGATATACGGGCGACACGCGCGCAAACGCCGAACCCGGTATCTGCGCCGTGGCGCCAGCGCGGGGCTCCCAGCGCAGTTCCGCAGTTCCGCAGTCCCGCAATCCCACAGCCAGCTGCCGCGCTCACCCACAACCAGCCACCCCACCCCGCGCGCGGCGCGCCCGCCGCCATCGCTATAATGACCCGTCCCGGCCGCCGCTCGCGCGCGCCGCCTGCCGCACACGATAACCGGAGAGCTCTTATGGACGCATCAGGTTTGCTCGTCTTTGCGCTGGCGCTGATCGTCGCCGCCGGTTCGCCCGGGCCGAGCATCGCCGCGCTGGTCGCGCGCGTGCTGACCGGCGGCCTGCGCAGCGTGCTGCCCTTCCTCGCTGCGATGTGGCTTGGCGAAGCCTTATGGCTGGCGTGCGCGGTCGCCGGTCTCGCAGTGCTTGCCCACACCTTCGCGCTGCTGTTCCTGATGCTGAAATTCGCCGGCGTCGCCTATCTGCTGTGGCTCGCGTGGCGCATGTGGTTTGCGCCCGCCGACGTGCGCGCCACCGCGCTGCCTGCCAACCGCTCGCCGTGGCGGATGTTCGGCGCGGGCCTGGCGGTCACGCTCGGCAACCCGAAGATCATGATTTTCTATCTGGCGCTGCTGCCCACCCTGGTCGACCTGTCGCACGTCGGCGTGCTCGCATGGCTCGAGCTGACGCTGACGATGCTCGCCGTATTGAGCGCAGTCGACCTCGGCTGGGCGCTGGTCGCGCACCGCGCGCGCAAGCTGCTGACGAGCCGGCGCGCGGTGCGCGCCGCGAATCGCGCAAGCGCGACGCTGATGGCCGGCGCCGCCGCGGCGATCGCCGCCCGCTGAACACC
>DATLOW010000012.1:0-21024 GCA_035536055.1 Paraburkholderia sp.
TACGAATTGCCCCACGGATCGTTCGGCAGACGCTCGAGATAACCGCCGTCCTTCCAGTTGTTCGGCACCGGATCCGTCGAAGGCTTTTCAACCAGCGCGCGCAGGCCTTGCTCCTGGGTCGGATAGCGGCCGTTGTCGAGACGATAGAGCTTCAACGCCTGCATCATCGTGCCGATGTCCTGCTTCGCGGCGACGCGCCGCGCTTCGTCCGGCCGGCTCATGATCTTCGGCACGATCAGCGCGGCCAGAATGCCGAGAATCGCGATCACGACCATGATTTCGATCAGCGTGAATCCCCGTTGACGCCGCGCGCGGACACCCGCGATTTCCGTACGGCGATTCGTCCACATTTGCATGATTTACTACCTCGTATCAGTGAAGTGTCCATCGGTCGGGTTGGGCCCGACCCATTACTTTGTCCTGCGCGCGCCGCGAAGCTTTGCGCCCTATGTTGCGCCCGCTGCAACTACAACAGCTGGGCCGGTCATTCTAATGTCACGCGAGTAAACGAATTTGAATGCATCGCAGTTTTCTCAATCTTCCGTAAAATACGCCGCATGAATGCTCTCCAAATCCGCCTTCTGTCCCTCGTGTGCTTCGCGGCGTTCTGCGCGACCCTCACCTACTGGGTCATCACGCTGTCGTCGCATTCGGCGCCGGTTCCCGCTGCCGCTGCGCGTCAGCCCCTCTCGACCGACCAGGCCGCCACGTTGTTCGGCGGTCAGCTCACCCGCACCGTCAACCAGGACATCCATCTGTATGGCATCCTCGCGCTGCGCGACGGCGCCGCGGCCATCGTCAGCGTCGGCGGCGAACCGCCGCACACCGTCTCGCTCGGCAACGCCGTGATGGAGGGCACCAAGCTTGCCGAAGTGCGTGCACGTTCGATCATCATCGATCGCCACGGCGTGCATTCGGAAGTGTTCCTGCCCAACGCCGCGCCCGGTCCTACCATCTACGTGCGCTGAACCTGCATGCCGCGCCTCGCTGCCTGACAACGGCTGAGGCGCTGCAGTAACGGCGGTCGCGCCGCCGTTACTGCACCAGGTTGTTCAGCTCGATGATCGGCATCATCACCGCCAGCACGATCACCAGCACCACGCCGCCCATCGCCAGAATCAGCAACGGCTCCAGCAGGCTCGTCAAAAACATCGTGCGCCGCTCGAGCTCGCGCGATTCGCCTTCGGACGCGCGGTCGAGCATCGTGGTCACGTCGCCGGTCGCTTCGCCGGAGCGGATCAGGTGCACCAGCACCGGCGGGAACGTCTTCGTATTGCCGAGCGCGCGCGACAACGACGTGCCTTCGCGCACGCGCACGATCGCATCGTCGATGTTTTCGCTCATCGCGCGATTGCTCAGCGTTTCGCCGGCAGCTTGCAGGGCGCGCAGGATCGGCACGCCGGCTGCGGTCAGAATGCCCAGCGTGCTGGCAAAACGCACCGTGTTATAGCCGCGCACCAGCTTGCCGAGCAGCGGGGCGGTCAGCAGCCAGCGGTCGAACGCGAGCCGCGGCCCGGGCTGCGCCAGAATCGTGCGCACCACGTAGACCAGCACGGCGACGCCGATCAGCACCGCCCACCAGTAGCTGCGCACGAAGCCGGACAGCGCCATCATCATGACGGTCAGAAACGGCAGCTGCTGCTTGGTGCTCGCGAACACGTTGACCACCTGCGGCACCACATAGCTGAGCAGGAAGGTGACGATCCCGAATGCGATCAGCGTGACGATCGCCGGGTACGTGAAGGCCAGCACGATTTTCTGCTTCAGCGCGTTGCGTTGCTCGATGTAATCGGCAAGACGCGACAGCACCAGCCCCAGCTTGCCGGTGTGCTCGCCGGCGGCAACCAGCGCGCGGTAAATATCCGGGAAATCCTTCGGATGCTGCGACAGCGCATTGGCCAGCGAATGGCCGCCGAGCACTTCGGCGCGGATCGACGCCATCAGTTCGCGGATGTAGTCGCGCTCCGATTGCTCGGTCAGCACCGCGAGCGCTTCGTCGAGCGGCAGGCCGGCGATCAGCAGGCTCGCGAGCTGGCGCGTCAGGATCGCCTGCTCGCGCTGCGACAGCTTGCGGCCCAGCGACAGGCGCTGCGTGCGTTCACCGCGCGTGCGTGTCGCCGCGGGTTCGACGACCAGTGGCGTCAAACCCTGCGTGCGCAGTTGCGTACGCGCGCCGCGCGCGCTGTCCGCATCGAGTACGCCTTTTTGCGCCTTGCCCGCGGCGTCGATTGCTTCAAACCGGAATGCTGGCATCCGTTTATGCTCCGCCCGTCACGCGTATCACTTCCTCTAGCGAGGTCAGCCCCGTGGCCAGCCAGCGGTCGCCGTCTTCGCGCAGCGTACGCATGCCTTGCTGGCGGCCGGCTGCGAGAATTTCCGCGTCGGCCGCATTGCGGTGAATCAGTGTACGGATCGACTCGTCGACCAGCAGCAGTTCGTAGACGCCGCGCCGGCCCGAGTAACCCGAGTGGCCGCACTTCGGGCAGCCGACCGGGTGCCACTGCTTGTGGCCTTCTTCTTCGCGTTCTTCCTTGCAGACCGGGCACAGACGGCGCACCAGGCGCTGCGCGAGCACGCCGAGCAGCGACGAAGCGAGCAGGTAGGGTTCGACGCCCATGTCGGTCAGACGCGTAACGGCTGAAGCCGCGTCGTTGGTGTGCAGCGTGGCCAGCACCAGGTGGCCCGTCAGCGAGGCCTGCACGGCGATCTGCGCCGTTTCGAGGTCGCGGATTTCGCCGATCATGATCACGTCCGGGTCCTGACGCAGGATCGAGCGCAACGCACGCGCGAAGGTCATGCCGATACGCTCGTTCACCTGCGTCTGGCCGATGCCGCCGAGATCGTATTCGATCGGGTCTTCGACCGTCATGATGTTGGTCGTCGCCGTTTCGAGACGCGACATCGATGCGTAAAGCGTCGTCGTCTTGCCGGAACCGGTCGGACCCGTGACCAGCACGATGCCGTGCGGGCGGGCGATCAGCTTGTCGAACTGGCCGAGCGTGTCGGCGGCCATGCCAAGTGCTTCGAGGTTCAGGCGCTGCGCATCTTTTTCCAGCAGACGCAGCACCGCACGTTCGCCGTGACCGGTCGGCAGCGTCGACACCCGCACGTCCACCGGTCGGCCACCCACGCGCAGCGTAATCCGGCCATCCTGCGGCAGACGTTTCTCGGCGATATCGAGCTGCGCCATGATCTTGATACGCGAGATCAGCGCGCCATGCAGTGCCTTTTTCGGCCGCACAACGTCGCGCAGCGTACCGTCGACGCGAAAGCGCACCACCGATGCATTCTCGAACGGCTCAATGTGAATATCCGAAGCCTGCTCGCGTGCCGCCTGCGTCAGCAGCGCGTTGATCATCCGGATGATCGGCGCGTCGTCTTCGGACTCAAGCAGATCCTCGACTTCCGGAATGTCCTGCATCAGCCGCGACAGATCGACTTCGCCTTCCACTTCGCCGACCACCTGCGCCGCGCTGCCGTCCTGGCGCGCATAGGCTGCATTGATCGCCTGGGCGAGTTCGTCCGCGGGCATCCGCACGACCGAAAGCGCGCCGAAGTTGCGCGCGATTTCCGCTAGCGCCGCACCGCTCGTGCGATCGCTGATCCACACTTCGATCGAATCCGCATGCTGATGCGCAACCAGAATCTGGCCGCTCTTCGCGAACCCATAAGGCACAAGGCGCGCGGCCAGCTGCGAGGGCGGCGCGTGCTCGCCGGTGGCCAGCTCGCGCCCGCCGTCCGGAATTGCATCGGCTGCCTGTGCGGTCGCCTGTGTCACTGCGTCGCTCCTGGAAGCTGGGTGCCCGGTGCGGGGCCATTTGCCGGCGCCGGCACGTAGGTGGGAACCGGCGACGTGGTCGGCGCGGGCACATAGGCCGGGGCGGGGACCACCGTCGGAGCCGGGTTCTGAACCGGCGCCGTGCCAGGCGGCATCGCCTGCTGACGCCGCATCCGGTCGAGATCGAACAGATTCAACGCCGAACCACCCTCACTCGGGCCGACCGGCTTCGGCGGAACCACCGGATCGTCGTTGTCCTTGATCAGGTTGTTATCCGACTTGTACGCGCCCTGTACACCTTGAATGTAGTCGTAGCGATTCGACGTGACGGCCTGCGCCGTGGCGTTGTCGCTGATGATCACCGGACGCAGGAACACCATCAGGTTAGTCTTCGTGCGGGTCTTCTGCTCCGAGCGGAACAGCTGCCCGAGCCAGGGAATATCGCCGAGCAACGGCACCTTGCTGTTGCTGACCCCATAGTTGTCTTGCATCAGGCCGCCCAGCACGATGATCTCGCCATTGTCTGCAAGCACGGTCGACTGGATCGAGCGCTTCGAAAACTCCGGGCCCGCCGGATTCGTCGCCACGTTGTTGGTGCCCGCCACGATCGCCGAATCTTCCGTGTAAAGCTGAAGTCTCAGAATGCCGCCGTCGGTGATCTGCGGCTTGATGTGCAGCGTCAGGCCGACGTCGACGCGGTCGAACGTGTTGAACGCCGCGGCCGTGTTACCGCTCGTCAGATTCGAAAATGAGCCCGTCTGGATCGGCACGTTCGTACCGACGACGATCTTCGCTTCCTCGTTGTCGAGTGTAATGAGATTAGGCGTCGACAGCACGTTCGCATCGTTGGTCTGCGACAGTGCCTGCAGCAGCGCGCCGAGTCCCTGCACGCCGAAAATATTGTGAATCCAGCCGACGTTCAGGCCCTGTGCCAGCCCGCCCTGGTTGGCAATCGCTCCTGCCAATCCGCCGGTCGCCCCGGTTGCCGCCGCAGCCGCGGTCAGGTTGAAGATGCTGTTGCCGGCGCCCGGCAGGTTGGTGCCGGCGAAGATCGAGTTGTTCGCAACCTGCCACTGGATGCCCAGGTTGGCATTGGTGTTCGAGTTCAGCTCGACGATCAGCGCCTCGATATACACCTGTGCGCGGCGCGCATCGAGCTGCTCGATCACATTGCGCAGGTTACGGTACACCGCCTCAGGCGCCGTAATGACCAGCGAGTTGGTGGCCGTATCGGCCGTGATCCAGCCACCTTGTGTGTCTTCGTCACTATCCTTGTTGTCGCCGCCGAGGAACGGCGCGCCATTGTTGCTGCCGCCGCTGCCGAACGAACTGCCGCCGCCGCTGCTGCCACCGCCGAACGAACTGCCGCTGCCCAGCGAGCTGCTGCCCAGTGAACCCGAGCCCGACGGCAAGGGCGGAACACCCGACGAGCCGGTCGAACTGCTGCCGCCTCCACCGCCCTGGCTAAACGAATTCGCACCGCCGCCACCACCGCCCGCGCCGCCACTGGACGACTCGCCGCCGCCCTTGCCGAGCATGCCGCGCAGCGTCTTGGCGAGCTTTAGCGCATCGGCATTGCGCAGCGGCACCACGTGAATATTGCCGGGCTGCGCGGTAGGCGCATCGAGCTGTTTCGCCAGCGCTTTCGCCGAATTCAGGCGCGCCATGTTCGACGCGCGCAGCAGCAGCGAATTAGTGCGCGGGTCAGCCGAAACCGATACCTTCAGCGTCGCGTCGGTGCTGCCGATTGCGCCTGGGTCGAGCATCTTGGTCAGCTGTTGCGCGATATCCAGCGCGTTGGCGTTCTTCAGCGGCACGACGTCGACTTGCTGGCCCGCCGCCGTATCCACCCCCGCGATGATCTGCGCGATGCGCCGCACGTTGTCCGCGTAGTCGGTCACGACCAGCGTGTTGTTGGCCGGATAGGCCGCTACCGTGTTGTTCGGCGAGATCAGCGGACGCAGCACCGGCAACAGGTTATTGGCCGATTCGTTCCTTAGCTGGAACACCTGTGTGACGATCTGGTCGCCGCGCGCAGCAGGCGTGTTGCCGATATAGGTCGGCACGCCTTGCAGCTTCGCATCCGCTTCGGGCACCACTTTCAATACACCGTGATCCTGCACCAGCGAGAAGCCTTGCATGCGCAATGCGGACTGCAGCGTCTTCAGCGCCTGATCTTCTGGCACCGGATTCTCCGACACCAGGTTGAGCTGACCCTTGACACGCGGGTCAACGATGATGGTCTTGTTGGTCGCCGCTCCGATGGTCTTTGCCACCTGGTCAATGTCGGCGTTCACGAAGTTCAGCGTGACCTGCGCATGCGCGAGCGGTGCGGCAAACAGGCCAGACATCGCCAGCGCCGCTGCCATGCGACGCAATACCATACGATTTCTATTCATGGATGTGATCAGGATACCGGCGCCACGCGCCGGCTGTTCGCTGCGAATACCCCAGTACGGCAAAGCCGCCGTGGTCTGCTGGCAAACTCGACAGGTTGCGATGACCTCGAGTGCCCGCGGTCCGGTATTCGGAAAGCCAGAACAGTAACAGCTTTTCGTGTCGGAAATGTCACAAAACTAAGTGCTTCCGTAAGATCCCTCTAACCGCGTGAAGCGCAGTAAGCGGTTGAAAGCATTGGGTTTGAGCGGATGCGCGCTGTCACACTGGCGTCCTGCTTCGCAGGCTATATGTCGGCTGGAGAACATTGACGCGTCACCGCTTGCCGGTATGATACGGGCGGTTCGATCGCGCAGTGCCTCCTGGCAAGCGCGGGTTTTCCCCGATGGTGCGAGGTTTATTGTTGGCCCGTCGCGCGCGCCGTGCGCCAGCGCACCGTGTTTACTTTTTAGTTTTGTTTTGCTTAGTCATCTTGATAGTCCTTTAGTCCAATGAAGCCGACTCTTCTGACCGTCACCGCCGGACTTGCCGCGCTGCTTGCAGCCGGGACTGCACACGCGGATTGTTTCGACGAAGCGGCGGACTATCAGAAAGTGAATCCGCTGATTTTACGTGCGATCGCCTGGCAGGAATCGCACAACACACCGAACGCAATGCACAAGAATGCGAACGGATCGACCGATTACGGCGTGATGCAGATCAACTCAGTGCATCTGCCGGTACTTGCACAATATGGCATTTCCAGCGGTACGCTGATGGAGCCATGCAAGAATGTGTATATCGCCGCGTGGCACTTGCGTCAGAAGATGAACAAGTACGGCAATACGTGGCAGGCGGTAGGCGCTTACCACTCGGAAACGCCCGCGCTGCGCGACAAGTACGCACGGCAAATCGTCGCCATCCTGCAGAAGTGGAAGCTGATGCCGGCGCAGTAAGGCCGCAATATTAGCATCATGTCGCGCCGCATGCTTTCGCCGCATCCGGCGGTTCGCCCATATTTGATGCACAATGCGGCTTCGCGCCGCTGCCGGCGCGCGTCTTCCATCACTTGCGAACTGCGATGACACAGCCGCCACTGCCCGTCACCGTGCTCTCCGGTTTTCTGGGTGCCGGCAAGACCACGCTCCTCAATCACATTCTCGCGAACCGCGCCGGCCTGCGCGTCGCGGTGATCGTCAACGATCTTGCAGCCGTCAATATCGATGCCGCCCTTGTGCGCGACGCGGCCGAACTTTCGCATGTCGAAGAACGGCTGGTCGAAATGTCGAACGGCTGCATCTGCTGCACGCTGCGCGACGACCTGCGCACCGAGATCGAACGGCTCGCGCTTGAAGAACGCTTCGATGCGATTCTGATCGAGTCGACCGGCGTCGCGGAGCCGATGCCGATCGCGGAGACTTTCGCCTTCGCAGATGAAGACGGCGCTTCGCTAGCCGAGCTCGCGCGGCTCGATACGATGGTGACGGTGGTCGATGCGTTCAATTTTCTGCGCGACTATGCATGCGCGGATGCGCTTGCCGAACGCGGCATCGCCGCATCGGACGAAGACGATCGCACGATCGTCGAACTGCTGATCGACCAGATCGAATTCTGCGACGTGCTAGTCGTGAACAAGGCCGATCTCGTCAGTGCCGACGACTTGGCCAGGCTGCAGCACATTCTTGCCGAGATCAATCCGCGCGCGGTGCAAGTGGTCAGCGAGTTCGGCAAGGTGCCGCTCAAAGAAGTACTCGACACGAAGCGTTTCGATTTCGACGAAGCATCGAATTCGCCCGGTTGGCTTGCTTCGATGCAGCACGATGATGAGCATGCTCATCATCATCACGACGGCGAAGCGGACAAGTACGGTATCGGCCATTTCGTCTATCGCGCGCGCCGGCCGTTTCACCCTGAACGCTTGTGGGCGCTGCTGCATCAGGAATGGCAAGGCATCCTGCGTACCAAGGGTTTTTTCTGGCTGGCAACGCGTAACGACGTCGGCGGCACGCTGTCGCAAGCGGGTGGCGCCTGCCGGCATGGCCCGGCCGGTACCTGGTGGGCGGCGCAGGATCGCAGCGAATGGCCGGAGGGCGACGATGAACTGCTCGCCGAAATCGCAGCAGACTGGTACGGCGATCCGAACGATTTTTCGGTCGGCGACCGTCGCCAGGAACTGGTTCTGATAGGTATCCAGATCGATGCGGCGCTATGGCGCGCGAAACTCGACGATTGCCTGCTGACCGATGCCGAATATGCGCTGGGCGAAGCAGGGTGGCGTGCGTTCGCGGATCCGTTCCCGAGCTGGGACGTGAATTTCGAAGACGAAGATGAGCACGATCACGACGGCCACGATCATGATCACGACGATCATGACCACGGCAAACCCGGGCACCGTCACTCGCATTGAGCGGTTGCCTGCGCGCAGGCAACCCGCTTGAATGGAAATCACGTAGACGATTCGGCCGGCAGTCTGCTGGCGATCAGACGACAACCAGTCGGCAATCAGCCCGCCGAATCATTTTTTTTAGCGCAAAAAAACCAACGCACTAAAAACGACCGCCGCGCAAAAAACTCAAAAAAACACAGACGAAAAAAAACCCGCCGGTTGGGCGGGTGTCAACAAATCAAACTAGCGTTTGCTTAGCGCTTGTTGACTGCGTCCTTGAATGCCTTACCAGCCGTGAACTTAACCGTCTTGGCGGCCGGAATCTTGATGGTTTCGCCGGTCTTCGGGTTGCGGCCCGTACGTGCTGCCCGCTTGCCCGAACCGAAGCTGCCGAAGCCGATCAACTGAACTGAATCACCCTTCGACACTGCCTTCTTGATCACTTCAAGCAGCGTGTCCAGCGTTTCGCCGGTTTGAGCCTTGCTGGCGCCCGTCTGACCTGCGACGGCGTCGATCAGTTCCTGTTTGTTCATTAAGGTTCCTTTCTGGTTTAGGTTGACACGAACAGCGCGAACGCGCCGATTATACGTGCGCGCGCCGCGCCGTCGAGCAGCGACGGCTTGGGAATTCCCCGACCCGAGCAATGCGCTGCCGCACTGCATCGACCACCGTGCTGCCGCTTCCCTCGCGGCGCTTGCTATGATAGCGCAGCGCAAACCCAATCTGGACAAGGGTTTCGAAGAATTACACCTCGCAATGCCTGATCCAGCATGGAATCCGGGAAATTGCGTATCGATAGCCTCGGTTTACGGCCTCAAGCGATGGTTAAAGCCCGCTTTAGCGTTGGTTTTTGCCAACGTTTCGCGCCGGCGAGATGCGCTGAAAGCCCCGCCACAAGGGTATCCTGGCGGTTTTTGACGGCGCAGCAAGCGAACCATCCGACCGTTTTTCACTTCGCATGACCGCCACGCTCACTCCCGCGACACTCGCTTTTCGCGCCGACGGCACCCCGTACTCGCCGCGCTACGACGATGTTTATCACAGCGCAGTCGGCGCTTTCGAGCAGGCGGAGCACGTGTATCTGCGCGGCAATCGCCTGCCCGAGCGGTGGCGCGAGCGGCGCATCTTCACCGTGCTGGAAACGGGCTTCGGCATCGGCATCAACTTTCTGGCGACGTGGGCGCAATGGCGCGCCGACCCGCAGCGCTGCGAGCGATTGCATTTCGCGTCGACAGAGATGTATCCGTTTTCGTCAGCGGATCTGCGCCGCGCGCTCGCGTCGATCGTTGCGGATGCACCGATCTCGACGCTCGCAAAACAATTGGTGGATGCATGGCCGATGCTGGTACCAGGTGCGCATCGCGTCGAATTCGAAGGCGGCCGCGTCACGCTGACGCTAGTGTTCGGCGACGCGCTGCAGACACTGCCGACACTCTGGCTGCGCGCCGATGCGTTCTATCTGGATGGCTTCTCGCCCGCCAAAAATCCCGAATTGTGGAGCGCCGCTATCTTTCGAGCGCTTACACGAGTCGCCGGCGAAGATGCGACCTTGGCGACTTACACAAGCGCCGGCGAAGTCAAGCGCGGGCTCGCGCAAGCTGGTTTCGAAATCCGAAAGGTCGATGGCTTCGGCTGGAAGCGCACGATGTTGATCGGACATTTCGCGCCGCGCTGGCGTGTGCGTCGTTATGAACCGCCTGCGCCACTGCCGGTCAGCGAGCGGCATGCGGTGGTAATCGGTGCGGGTCTGGCAGGCTGCGCGCTCATCGAGCGGCTTGCCGCGCGCGGCTGGCGCGTCACGTCTCTCGAGCGCCATCGCGCTGCAGCACAGGAAGCGTCGGGTAATCCTGCGGGTGTGTTTCATCCGATGTTGTCGCGCGACGATAGCGTCGCGTCGCGTATCACGCGTGCGGGTTTTCTCTATGCTTTGCGTCGCTGGCCGAGCCTTTCTGTCGATGTCGATGTCGATATCGCTGCCGGTGCGCGGCTGCAGTTGATGCGCGGCACCGGCGGCTTACTGCAAATCGCCGAAAGCGAAGCAGAGGCACACACGTTCGCGCAAGTGCTCAAAACGCTTGGGTATCCCACAGAATTCGTCGTGCCGGTTTCGCGCGACGATGCTCAGCAAATCTCAGGAACCGCCGTTACGCGTGGCGGCTGCTATTTTCCGCACGGCGGCTGGATCGATCCGGCTGCGCTTTGCGCGGCGCAATGCGCGGCAGCCGGCACGCTGCTCGAACGTCGCTTCGGCATCGAAGCTGCGCGTATCGAAAGGTCCGGCGATCAATGGACCGTGTTCGACGCGACAGGGCAACCGATTGTGCGTGCACCCGTCGTGATCGTTGCAAATGCGCATGAGGCTGCGCGTATTGCCGGTCTCGCGCATGCGCCGACCCGCAGCGTGCGCGGCCAATTGACGCTGCTGCCCGCGGGCACCGCACCCAGCCTGCACCTGCCGGTGATCGGCGAAGGCTATGCCGTGCCGCTTGCCGACGGCATCACATTGACCGGCGCGACTTACGATGTCGACGACGCGGATCCAGCGCAGCGTGCGGACGGGCATGTCGAAAATCTCGAGCGCGTCGCGAACATGCTGCCTTCGTTTGGCTCCGCACTCGTTACACCGCAATCGTTCGACGGACGCGTGGCGTTCCGCTGTGTAACAAGCGATCGCCTGCCGATGATCGGCGCGCTGGCCGACGAAGCCGCCGCGATCGCCGATGCGGTGCGTCTGCGAGGTGCCTGGCCGCGCGACCTGCCACGCGCCGACGGCCTATACGGTGCATTTGCATATGGCTCGCGCGGTCTCGTGTGGGCAGCACTCGGCGCGGAACTGATCGCGTCGCAAATCGAAGGCGAACCCTGGCCGATCGAACGCGAACTCGCCGAGGCGATCGACCCCGCGCGTTTTCTGCTGCGCGCGTTGCGGCACGACGCGTTCAACTGATCCCACATACACCGAAGACTCTTCTGTCGAAGCGGACAACAGACCGCAGCGGGTTATCCACGCGACCATGTGGATAACCGGTTGAATGCCATCTGAAACCCGTGTGGAATCGATGTGGACGTAAACGGGGTAACTCGGTGCCCTATGCGCGAGCCCCAAAAGTTACTCATCGAAACCCATGCTACCCGCACACGCTGTGCGCCCGGTTATGCGCTCGGCAAAACCATGATTCGGCTTGGTAAACCAAGGTTATCCACAGAAATGGCACGGCCTTGTTAACTTCTACTACGTATACATACAGGTAAACATATCGATGAAGACGCGCCGCCGGCTGCCGGCACGTCACAAGCGGGAAAAACCGCCGAACCGATAGGCCGCCGCGATTCGAATTACGCCTCGCTCAACGCACCCAACAGACTGCAAGCATCCAGTCGCCAACCCCGCACCAGACCATTCCAAACCGTCCACATAAAGGGCGCTTTTTCCCGATATCAACCAGATAGCGTACGTTTTACCTCTTTGACGGTAAGTTCGACGCCAATTGCAACAGGATGTACAGAAGCTATGGCACAATCGCCGTTCTTCACGCGTCGTCTATCGCCTTTCGCGACGGACGCAGACGCACCAACGGAACGGTTGGCGGCCAATCAGAATCTGATTCGTCAAGTCGACGGCGTTCTATTCACCCGCGCCGGGACCGTGCGCCGTCATTGGCAGTCCCGGCGTGTTCGTCCAGTTTTTCACCCGATCGTTGACAACGCGCAACGCTGGTCGGCGCGATGCGGTTGCTGTGTGTTCCCGCTTCGCATCCCGCTGGCCGCCGGCCCATGAGCGAACCATGCGCCGGCTCGATTCGTTTGCGTTGTCGCAAAGGAGAAGCCACCACGATGAAGTCGGCGTTTTCATTCTTCCCCGCCTGGCCGCTGACGCCGGATGCGATCTTCTGGGCCGGTCTTGCGTTGCTCGCCGCAGGTCTGTGCGGTGAGCTGTGCTACCGCGCATGGCATCTGCCGCGTATCTCCGGTTACGCAGTAATCGGGCTGATCGCCGGTTCGGCGGGCTCCGGCGTGATCGACGCCGATGCGGCCAGCGCGGCACGCCCATTGCTGGACGTCGCACTCGGGCTGTTGCTGTTCGAGTTAGGCAGCCGGCTCGATTTGCGCTGGATTCGCCGTAATCCGTGGCTGATTCTGTCGAGCGTCGCCGAGGCCACGCTGACTTTCGTGCTGGTGTTGACCGCGTTGCTGTTCGCGCGCGTGCCGGTGATGACTGCGATGGTGCTGGCGTCGATTTCGATGGCGACTTCGCCGGCGATGGTGATCCAGCTGAAAACCGAACTGCGCGCGGAAGGCCAGGTCACCCAGCGTTTGATGACGTTGACCGCGTTGAATAGCATGTATGCCGTCGTGATCGAAAAACTCGCGTCGGGCTGGCTGCATCAGGAAACGTACGGCAATGTGTTCGCGACGATCCTGCAGCCGCTCTATCTGCTGGTCGGCTCGCTGATTCTTGCGTATCTGCTGGCGCGCGCCTGCACGTTTTTCTATCGCCGCGTGAACATGCAGGACGAGCATTCGTTCGTCGCGCTGTTCGGCCTCGTGTTGCTGGCGATCGCAATCGCGCATGTGTTCAAGCTGTCGACCATCCTCAGCCTGCTGGCCGCCGGCATCATCGTCAAAAATCTGGAAGCGCGTCCGCAGCTGTGGCCGCAGCATTTCGGCACCGCCGGCTGGCTGCTCACCGTGATCCTGTTCGTGCTGACGCTGACCACTTTCGAATGGCGCGATATCGCCGTGGGTGGAGTGGCGGCCATCGGTCTGATCGTCGCGCGGCTGGTCGGCAAGATGGTCGGCGTGCTCGCCTTCGCGAAACCGAGCGGTCTGAACTGGAAGCAGGGCGCGGCGCTCGGCCTGTCGTTGTCGCCAATGTCCGCACTCGCCTATTTGCTGGTGGACGACACCTATACGCTGTACCCGAATTTCGACCCGACGCTGCGCGCCGTCGTGATGTGCTCGATCGTCGTGCTGCAACTCGTCGGGCCGTGGCTCGTTTATCGCAGTCTCGCGCTGGTTGGCGAGCGCCGCGAGTAGGCGGCGCGACGCGCGTAACGACAGCGAAAAAAGACTAACCCCGTATCAAGGCACGCCATGTCACTCGAACCCTTCGTCGATTCGAAACCGTTTACGTTCGGGATCGAACTCGAAATGCAGATCGTCAATACGCATGACTATGATCTGACCAAAGCCGGGTCCGACCTGCTGCGGCTGATCAAGGACGAAAAAATCCCCGGCAACATCACGCCGGAAATCACCGAAAGCATGATCGAGCTGTCCACCGGCATCTGCACGTCGCATGAGCAGGCTGTGGCCGATTTGCACACGATTCGCGACACGCTGGTGGCTGCGGCCGACCGTTTGAACGTCGGCCTGTGCGGCGGCGGCACGCACGCATTCCAGCAATGGAGCGAACGGCAGATCGTCGATACGCCGCGCTTTCAGTATCTGTCCGAGCTGTACGGATACCTCGCCAAACAATTCACGGTGTTCGGCCAGCACGTGCATATCGGCTGTCCGGATTCCGACAGCGCGTTGTTTCTGCTCCATTCGATGTCCCGATTCATTCCGCATTTCATCGCACTGACGGCTTCGTCGCCGTATGTGCAAGGTGTCGATACCGGCTTTCACTCGGCGCGTTTGAATTCGGTGTTTGCTTTTCCGTTGTCGGGCCGTGCGCCGTTCGTGCTGACATGGGACAGCTTCGAAGAGTACTTTTCGAAAATGGTTCACACCGGCGTCGTCAACAGCATGAAAGATTTCTACTGGGATATTCGTCCGAAACCCGGTTTCGGCACGATCGAAGTACGCGTAATGGATACGCCGCTGTCGGTCGATCGCGCGGCAGCGATTGCCTGCTACATCCAGACGCTCGCGCGGCATTTGCTGTTGGACAAACCCCTTACGCCAAAAGAGGACGACTACCTCGTCTACACCTTCAATCGCTTCGAGGCGTGCCGTTTCGGCCTTGCCGGCACCTGCATTGATCCACAAAACGGTGAGCGCCGAACCATTTCGGAAGACATTCTTGCGACGCTCGAACGTATCGCGCCGCATGCCGAAGTATTAGGCTCGACCAAGGCGCTGGAAGAAATCGGCGCCATCGCCCGTGGCCAGGTCAACGACGCGACGTGGCTGCGCAACGTGTTTCGCGAAGAAAAGTCGCTTCATGAGGCGGTGCGGCAGCAATGTCTGCAATGGCGCGCCTGATTTGAAAGCTGGCGCCGAGCTTGCCGCCGACCCGCTTCAGGCGGGTTTTTTTTCGTTTATGGACGCCCAGCTTCGTGCACTACTGGTCTTTCCAATGTTTACATATACAAACGTAGTAGTAGTTAACAAGCATTGAAGCCGGCTGTGGACAACGGAATAATTGCCTGAAAAGTCAAAGATCTGCGTAAAAGATAAGCTTGGGCACGAGCGGTGCAGGACGGCCGTGAGACGCTGACAACTTTATTTCGCGAAACCCCACGGCTGCCATTATCAAGAATTCACGCACAGCGAGTCACAAGTCTTATCCCGTGGTTATCCACAGATTGCGTTGGACAACTTAGCTGTACGATTTGCCGCACTCGAATAGAATGACGACTTCGCCGCTGCGAGTGGTCACGTTGCCAGGTTTGTCATAAACCCGTGCAGCGTTCGCTGCGGACAAATTGAGAGTGTGCGACTCTCGAATGACGCGCCGGGACAGGCGCGCACAGCAGGACATTTTTGAGATAGTAGGATTCGGCTCGCCGGCTTTTCTGGCGAACAACCCCCACACGGTGCCGAGCGGGTTTGCCAGATCGGGCAAATCTGAGCGGCACGCTGTCAATAACCAACGAATGACTATGAGCGAAGGCGTATACGGAGAGCAGGCAACCGGGCGGGTGACCCACAGCCTGCTGCGACTCAGCACGGCAATGCGTAGCCAGGCATGGGAATGGGCGGAAGGCGCAGGCCTCACGCCCACGCAAGGTGAAATCCTGGTGCTGCTGATGCAGCGCAAGGGCCCGATGCGTCTGGGCGAGATCGCGCGTGAAACGGCGTTGACCGCCGCTACCACGAGCGATGCGGTGAGCACGCTGGAAGGCAAGGGCCTGGTGGAAAAGCGGCGCGCGCTGGACGACGGACGCGCGCTGGCGGTTCGCCTGACGGCTCGCGGCCGCACCGCGGCCAAGCGTGCGGCGCAATGGCCGGATTTCCTTGCGAAGGCGGTCGGCACGCTGCCGGACGTCGAACAGACGCTGTTTTACCGAACGCTGCTGAAGACGGTCCGGCAGCTCGAAGTGCAAGGCCACATCCCGCTGCATCGCATGTGTGTGACCTGCTCGCATTTCGAACCGAGCAAGAACCCGAAGAAATCGCTGCACCGCTGCGCGCTGCTCGATATCTCGATGGCCGATACCGACTTGCGGCTCGACTGCTCCGTGCATGAAACGGCGGACGTGGCGACGCAAAAGAAGACCTGGAAGATTTTCGCGCAGCAAGCCTGACTCGGCTAAACTGCGGAGCCGAAGCCGCGGGCGCGCAAGCGCCATGTGCGGCTTCGGCGAATTTTTCCTGCGTAACGTCCGTTTTGGCCCGTTCGGACTGGTTCGGTGTCCGGGCGGCTGTACCCGGTCTTGCCCGGCAGGACGTTGCTTCCTTTTGTCAACGCGATCTGGGATGGGCCGATGAATCACGAAGTTCTGGCTATTCGCCATGTGCACTTCGAGGATCTGGGCAGTCTCGAACGGGTGCTGGGCGACCGCGGCTGGCTGGTGCGTTATCTCGATGTCGGTTTTGCACGCATCGAGGCGCCAGACCCGGTGGCGGCTTCGCTGATGGTGGTGCTCGGCGGCCCGATCGGCGCTTACGACGACGACCGCTATCCGTCGGTCGCACCGCTGCTTTCGATGATCGAAAAGCGCGTTGCGGCCGGCTTGCCGACGCTCGGCATCTGCCTCGGCGCGCAGCTGATCGCGCGGGCCCTCGGTGCGCGCGTCTATCCGTCCGGAAAGACGGAAATCGGCTGGACGCCATTGACGCTAACGGACGCGGGCCGCGTGTCACCGCTTCGTCATCTTGATGAAACGCAAACGTCGATGCTGCACTGGCACGGCGATACCTTCGATTTACCGCAGGGTGCCACGCGGCTGGCGTCCACCGCGGTTTGTCAAAATCAGGCCTTCACGTGGGGCAAGCACGTGCTCGGCTTGCAATGCCATCCGGAAATCCGCACCGACCGTTTCGAGCCCTGGCTGATCGGCAATGCGAGCGAACTCGCGACGCATGGTATCGACGTGCGGCAACTGCGTGCCGACACGGCGCGCCTGGGTCCTGCGCTGGAACTGGCGGCATGGCGAACCTTCGACGAGTGGATCGGCCAGCTCGACGCGAAGACCTGAAGCGCGCGGCGCATCGCCGAAGCTGTCCAGCACGACGCTCAGGCGCGCGGGTAGTACCGCAAGCATCTGCAGCGAATCCACCCGGGTGCTATTCTCAAACGCTCCCCCGTCAGCCTGGACACGATCTCATGAGCGCCTTGTTCTCTCCGCTCACGCTGCGCAGCGTGACGTTGCCGAATCGCATTGTCGTCTCCCCGATGTGCCAGTACTCCGCCGAGCGCGGCGAAGCCACCGCATGGCACATGATTCATCTGGGTCATCTCGCGCTGTCCGGCGCGGGCCTGCTGTGCATCGAAGCGACGGCCGTCGAGCCCGACGGCCGTATTACGCCCGGCGATCTCGGCTTGTGGGACGATGCGACTGAGCGCGCGCTGGAGCCGGTGCTCGCCGCGATCCGCAAGTATTCCGACATACCCGTGGCGATGCAGCTTGCGCATGCGGGCCGCAAGGCGTCGAGCCACGCGCCGTGGGACGGCGGTCAGCTGATTCCGGTATCCGGCGGCGGCTGGCTGCCGCACGCGCCGTCGGCGCTGCCGCACAAGGCCGGCGAAGAACCGCCGCTCGCACTCGACATACCGGGGCTCAACCGGATTCGCGAGGCATTCGCGTCATCCGCGCGGCGTGCGGCGCGCCTCGGTCTCGATGCCATCGAAATCCATTGCGCGCACGGCTACCTGCTGCACCAGTTCCTTTCGCCGATCGCGAACCAGCGCGACGATGAGTACGGCGGTTCGCGCGAAAACCGCATGCGCTTTCCGCTCGAGATCTTCGACATCGTGCGCGCCGCGTTTCCGGCCGACAAGCCGGTCGGCGTACGGGTGTCGGCGATCGACTGGGTCGAAGGCGGCCTGACCATCGAAGACACGATCGCTTTCACGCAGGAACTGAAAAGGCGCGGCTGCGACTGGATCGATGCATCGAGCGGCGGCGTCTCGCCGCTGCAGAAGATTCCGCTCGAGGCCGGCTATCAGGTGCCGTTCGCGCGCGCGATCAAGGAAGCCACCGGGTTGCCGACGATCGCGGTCGGTTTGATCAGCGATCCCGAACACGCAAACCGGCTGATCGAAGAAGGCGACGCCGATCTGGTCGCGATGGCGCGCGCGATGTTGTACGACCCGCGCTGGCCATGGCATGCAGCCGCGCAGCTGGGTGCATCGGTGAAGGCGCCGCCGCAATACTGGCGTTCCCAGCCGCGCGAGCAGAAGGCGCTGTTCGGCGACATATCGTTCGGGCAGCGTTAAACGTCGCGGGCATCCGGATGCGACCGCATGGCGAGGGTTGAACGAAGTCACATCGACCGTGTACGATGCCGGATGTGATGCGTCGGCGCATCACCCATGTCTAACGCGGCGCCTGGGCGCCGCGTTTGCTATCCACGTCAGGAACGCGGCGGTTCAACCCGGTGGCGCATGCCGGGGTGGTGTCGGCGCAAGCGGGGCTGATGCGGAAGCGGCGGCGCAAGACGAGAGCCGGGAGCACGCGGCAATAGCCGGAAACAGACGGGCAGTCCACCTTAGTTTTACACAAGGATTCATTCAATGAGTTCACGCAGGATCGCCGTGCGCCAATCGGGCGTCCATGGCAAAGGCGTGTTTGCCCTCGACGCGATCGGCGCGGGCGAACGGCTGATCGAGTACAAGGGGGAACGGATCTCGTGGAAAGAGGCATTGCGACGCCATCCGCATGATCCCGACGAACCGAATCACACGTTCTATTTCGCGCTCGACAACGGTGGCGTGATCGACGGCAAGGTGAACGGCAACAGCGCGCGCTGGATCAATCATTCATGCTCGCCGAATTGCGAAGCCGAAGAGATCGATGGGCGCGTGTTCATCAGCGCGCTGCGCGATATCGGCGCCGGCGAGGAGTTGTTCTATGACTACGGCCTCGTGATCGACGCGCGTCAGACCAAGAAGCTCAAGCGCGAATACGAATGCCGCTGCGGCGCGCGCAAGTGCCGCGGCACGATGCTCGCCGAGCCGGAAAAAGAAAAGGAAAAGAAGGGCAAAAAGAAGAAGTGATGCGGGCGCCGTATGCGATATCGATGCATACGGCACACGTGGACCGGCAAATGAACCGGCCGGTTGCGGTGTTAAAGCCCGCCCAGCGGCGAAGCTGGCGGCAGGGCAGGTTACAGATCGATCGGCGCGTTATGCGCCGATTTTTTTGCGTCTTGCGTATCGGCGACGACGTCGTCCCGTTCTTTCACGATGCGCCGTTCGCGGCGCGTCGTCCCCACCACGATCGGAATACGGACGATAAAGCGCGCGCCGCCTTCAGGCGCATCTTCGTAGTGCACGCTGCCGTGATGCAGCGCCATGATGTCATGCACGATCGCGAGGCCAAGGCCCGCGCCGCCATCGACGCCGCTCTGGCTTTCGCTATGCCGGTCGCCGCGGAAGAAGCGCTTGAAGAGATCCGGCTGCTGCGTCTGCGGCACACCGGGACCGTTGTCTTCGACGGTCAGCTCGGCCATCGCAATCGCATCGACGATTTTTTCTTCGACCGTCATCGTGATGCGGCCGCCATGCACGCGCGTGAGTGGCACGTACTTCAATGCATTGTCGAGCAGGTTCGCAATGACTTCGCGCAGCAGCACCGGATTGCCGCGCGCGATCAGCGGATGATCGCCCGACGCGTTGGGATCGTCGAGGCGCTGGAAGCCGAGGTCGACGTGCACGGCGAGCGCGCGCGGTACCCATTCGGCGCCGGTATCGAATGCGAGCGCAGCGATATCGATGTTGACGAAACGCGCGGCCTGTTCGCCCGGTTCGGCGCGCGCAAGCGACAACAGCTGATTCGACAACCGCACCGCGCGGTCAGCGGCCGCGCGCAGCTCGCGCACTGCCACGAGGGTTTGCTGCGGATCGCGCGCGGTCACGGCCTGTTCGGCGTGCAGTTTGACCGCGGTCAACGGTGTGCGCAGTTGATGCGCGGCATCCGCGATGAATTTGCGCTGCGCATCGAGCGCGGTTTTCAGGCGGTCGAGCAGGCCGTTCAACGCACCGGTCAGCGGGCGGATTTCGACCGGCACATGGGTTTCGTCGACCGGTTCCAGCGAAGTGTGCGTTTGCCGGTTCAGCGAATCGGCCAGATCGGTCAGGGGGTTCAGCTGCTGGTTCACGACGCGCCACACGATCACCCAGCCGGCTAGCAGCAGCAGCAGCAGCGGCATCATGATCGCGATCAGAAACTCGGCGGCAATGCGGAAACGATGCCTTACCGGCTGGCCGACCTCGATCACGATCGGATCGCCAGTCGGCTGATCGACACGCACCTGCGCGACACGCACCGTCACGCCCTGATGCTGCGTCTCGAACACATACGCATAATGCATGCGGCGCACGCTAGTGCCTTGCAGCGGCAGACTCGGGTCGCCGGCGATTTCGGTCTCGCCGTTGCTGATCCGGTAGACGAGATGTTCGACCGGATCGGAGAACATCGCCTGCGCGAGCGGCGGCACGGCGATGCGGGCATTGGGCCCGGCAATCTGGATTTGCTTCGAAATCGCGGTGGCGAGGTCGGCGAGCGAACGGTCGACGACGTGCTGCGTGTATTGCCACGCGAGCCAGTACGCGATCAGGCCGCTCATCAGCGCGAGCAGGGACAAAGGAGCGGCGAGGCGGCGCAGCAGCGAGCGGCGCAGACTGTTCGCGGCCGGATAGGACATGATCGAACGCGCGAAAAAGTGGGTTGACTGCCAACGACGTCGACCGCGAGTCTACTGCGAACGGCGAAGCGCCACCGTTTTTCCCGCAGGGAAATAGGCGGGAAAATTGCGGCACTGCGTCTGACGCGCCGGGCGGCGCCATTTACGGCGCCTACCCGCGGTCAGCCGACTACGGTCTTGGCAGCATTATGCCGCCTGACGGATCTCTTGCAGCAGATAACCGAAGCCGCGCACCGTCACGATTTCCACGCGGCAGTTTTCGAGCTTTTTGCGGACCCGGTGCACGTACACTTCGATCGCGGTATCGCCGAGATCGCCGCCGAAGTGCGTCAGGTGATCCTGCAGTTGCGCCTTGCTGACCACGCGGCCATGACGCAGCAGCAGCATTTCGAGCACCGCGAATTCACGCGGCGACAGTTCGAGCGGCTTGTCGTCGTTGAAGATG
>DATLOW010000013.1:0-3153 GCA_035536055.1 Paraburkholderia sp.
GGGTCGCGGCGCTCGACGGCGGCGTCACGCAGCATGCACCGGCGCTGACCGTCAACCGGCTGTGCGGCTCCGGTCTGCAGGCGCTGGTTTCGGCCGCGCAAAGCGTGCTGCTCGGCGATGCGGACATCGCGCTGGGCGGCGGCGCTGAAAGCATGAGCCGCGCGCCGTACCTGATGCCGTCCGCGCGTTTCGGACAACGGATGGGCGATGCGCGCGTGGTCGACATGATGCTCGGCGCGCTGAACGACCCGTTCCAGACGATCCATATGGGCGTGACCGCGGAGAATGTCGCGCGCGAATATGGCATCACGCGCGACGCGCAGGATGCGCTGGCGCTCGAATCGCATCGTCGCGCGGCGCATGCGCTGGAGGCGGGCTATTTCAACGAGCAGATCCTGCCGTTGACGATCGCGTCGAAGAAGGGCGACACGGTCTTCGCCACCGACGAGCACGTGCGCCGCAACGCCAGCGCCGAAGACTTCGCGAAACTGAAGCCGGTATTCGCGAAGGAAAACGGCACGGTGACGGCCGGCAACGCCTCGGGCCTCAACGATGCCGCGGCGGCGCTGGTGCTGATGGAGCGCGGCGTAGCCGAAAAACGCGGCGTGACGCCGCTCGGGCGCCTCGTGGCGTACGCGCATGCGGGCGTCGATCCGGCCTATATGGGCATCGGTCCGGTGCCGGCGACGCGCAAGGTGCTGGAACACGCCGGCCTGACCGTCGACGACCTCGACGTGATCGAAGCGAACGAGGCGTTTGCCGCGCAGGCCTGCGCGGTGACGCAGCAGCTCGGGCTCGATCCGGCCAAGGTCAATCCGAATGGTTCGGGCATTTCGCTCGGTCATCCGATCGGCGCGACCGGTGCGCTGATCACCGTAAAGGCGCTGTATGAACTGCAGCGCATCGGCGGCCGCTATGCGCTGGTGACGATGTGCATCGGCGGCGGGCAGGGCATCGCGGCGATCTTCGAGCGGATCTGAGATTGCGGGCGGACCCGCGGCGACAAGGACGACGTCGCGCGAATCCACGCGACATCGCGCGAATCCACGCGACACCACGCGCATCCACGAAAGAACACGCAACACACGGAATACACGGAATACACGGAACCCACCAATGCAGCACACCAACCCGAAACACGGCGCTGCGCGCTGGCGTACCGCAGCACGCGGCGCGGTCTGCGCATGGATCGTTGCATGCGCATCGATCGCGCCGCACGCCTATGCGCAAAGCGACGCAGTCAAGCAACTGGCGGCGCCGCCGCCGATCCAGCTGCCGCTCAAGCCGAGCCCCGAGTTTGCGAAGTTTCCGCGCTATGTGGGCATGCTCGGCAAACGCCAGATCGTGCTGCGCCTCGGCCCGAAGAGCGACGATCCGTCGGGCGTGCACGGCGAATACCAGTTCACCGACAGCGGCGAAGTGATCCTGATCGCCGGCGATCGCGCGGATAGTACGCTCGAAGTCGAGGAGTCGAACGACGGCACGCATATCACCGGCAACTGGGTCGGCAAGGTGGCGGCGGACGGCACGCTGGAAGGCGAGCGCATGAACGTCGACGATTCCGATCCGCAACCGTTCGATCTGCGGCCGCTTGCTGCGGGCGCGCCGCTGCCGCCGCCCACGCAAGCCCCCGCGCAGCCGCCTGCGCAGACTCCGGCCGCGCAGCAGGCGACGCCGGCTTCGGCACCACCTGCCGGCGGCAACGCAGTAGGCGGCGTGAGCAACCTGCGCACCGGCGACTGATTCCACGCCATCGCAAACGGCGTGCAGCGCCGCGCGCGACGGCTTCCCTGTTCCGTACCGACAAGAACCTGCCATGACCCAAGCCCCTCCGAAGCACGGCCTGCAGACCCGCATCGTTCATCCGCAAGACGATCTGACGCCCGGTTTCGAATCGTTTTCGGTGCCGGTGACGCGCGCGTCGACGGTCGTCTTTCCCGACCTCGCGACGATGCGCGCACTCGACTGGCGCAACGATGCGCAATGGCGCTACGGCCTGCATGCGACGCCGACCTACATCGCACTGACGCAACGCCTCGCCGCGCTCGAAGGCGGCAATCATGCGCTACTGCAACCGTCAGGGCTATCGTCGATTTCCAACGTGTACTTCGGCTTCGTGAAGGCCGGCGACGACGTGCTGATTCCGGACAACGTCTATTCGCCGAACCGCGATCACGGCGAGTGGCTGGCGCGCGACTTCGGTGTCAGCGTGCGCTACTACGATCCGCTGATCGGCGCGGGCATTGCCGCGCTGATCCAGCCGAACACGAAGCTGATCTGGCTCGAGGCGCCGGGCTCGGTGACGATGGAAGTGCCGGACGTGCCGGCGATCACCGCCGCGGCGCGCGCGCGCGGCGTGGTGACGGCGATCGACAATACGTGGTCGGCCGGACTCGCATTTCGTCCGTTCGAGCATGGCGTGGACATTTCCGTGCAGGCGCTGACCAAGTACCAGTCGGGCGGCGCGGACGTGCTGATGGGCGCCACCATCACCGCCGACCGCGCGCTGCATCTGAAGCTGAAGCTCGCGCGCATGCATATGGGCCTTGGCGTGTCGGCGGACGACTGCTCGCTGGTGTTGCGCAGCCTGCCGACCATGCAGGTGCGCTTCCAGCAGCACGACCGCACCGCGCTCGCGCTTGCGCAATGGCTGAAGACGCGGCCCGAGATCGCGGCGGTACTGCATCCGGCGCTGCCGGATTGCCCGGGCCACGAATTCTATCGACGCGATTTCAGCGGGGCCGGCGGACTGTTTTCGGTGGTGTTCGACGAGCGCTATAGCGCGGCGCAAATCGATACGTTCTGCGAGTCGCTCGAGCTGTTCGCGATCGGCTGGAGCTGGGGCGGGGCGGCGAGCCTTGTGATGCCGTACGACGTTGCGTCGATGCGTAAGGCGAGCACGTGGCCGCATCGCGGCACGCTGGTGCGCTTCTACATGGGGCTCGAGGAAGAGGCCGATCTGCGCGCCGATATTGCGCGCTGCCTCGACGCGCTGGCCCGCTGAACAGCTGACACATCACGCGGCGCTGCCCCCGGCGCCGCGCCGCATCGCCGTTAGCCGATCAAGCCGCAAACAGCCGCAGCAAACCGTCGAGCCCGACGTAATTGAACGCGACACTGGCCGCTTCGCGCACCACCGGCTTCGCGCGAAAC
>DATLOW010000014.1:0-5700 GCA_035536055.1 Paraburkholderia sp.
ACGCCCGCGACTTCGTCGCGTTCGCCGGCCGCGAGAATCTTGCGATAGTTCGCGACCAGCGTCTCCGCAAGCGGCAGAATCGTGCGCCCCTGTTCGCTCAGCGAGACCGAGCGCGGCGTGCGTTCGAACAGCACCATGTCGAGATCGCGTTCCAGCGAGCGCATCTGCTGGCTCACCGCGGCCTGCGTCAGGCACACTTCGTCGGCGGCCGCCGCGAACGAGCCGTGCCGTGCCACCGACAGAAACGTGACGAAATAGCGAATCGCACTCATCGCGAAGACTCCCTGTGCGTGCCGTCAGCCGCGCTCGCTAGCGCAGCGCGTGTGCGAGCGACGTGCCGAGCAGTGCCACGCCCGATCCGAACAGCAGCGCGAGCAGCACGCGTTTGAACGCGGTGTCTGACATGCGCAGATAAAGGCGCGAGCCGAGCCACGCGAAAATCAGCGTGGACGGCACCATCCACGCGAACAGCTGCAGCGTGTGCCGGCTGATCAGCCCGGTCAGCGAATACATGACGAGCGTTTGCGCCTGCATGGCGATGAAAAAGGTCTGGCAGATCGCGCGCTGCAAATCCTTGCTGTGGCCGCGCAGCATGCACCAGATCGTCGGCGCCGGGCCGACTAGCCCCGCAATGCCGCCGAGAATGCCGCCGATCACGCCGACGCCGCCATCGGCCCATACGCCGCCCGCCGTGACGGTCGGCAGTTTCTTCGCGGCCAGCATCACACCGCAATAGACGATCAGCAGAATGCCGACGCCGATGCGAAACGCGGTAGCGTCCAGATGCGGCAGCAGCGCCGCGCCGATCGGCACACCGATGAAACCGCCGGCGATGAACGGTGCGATCGCTCTGATGCGAATCTGGCCGCGCACCGTGTGCACCGTCAGGATCTGGCCAGCCAGCGAACCGACTACCAGCATGGGTCCGATCGCTTGCGGCGGCAGCGTCCATGCCCAGAACACCATCGCGACGAGGCCGAACGCGAAACCCGCGAGCCCCGACACGAAGCCTGCGATCGCACTGCCGCCGATCACCAGCAGCGCGAGCTGCAGCGTCAACGGCGCAGCCCCGCGCTGCTGTCGCTGCGTGCCGCGCGCATCACGATTGCATGCCCCAGCGCTGCACCGTATGTCGTTCCAGCGTGCGGAAAATCAGGTTCTCGACGGCGAGGCCGATCAGGATCACCGTGAACAGCCCGGCAAATACATTGGCAATATCCAGCAGATTCTTGTTTTCGTAGATGAACCAGCCGAGCCCGCCGGAACCCGAACTGACGCCGAACACCAGTTCCGCGGCGATCAGCGTGCGCCACGCGAAAGCCCAGCCGATCTTCAGGCCGGTCAGGATGCTTGGAAAAGCGGCCGGCACCAGAATCGCCGCCACGTAGCGGCCGCCGCGCAGCCCGTAGTTGCGGCCGACCATCTTCAGCGTATTGCTGACCGACAGAAAACCGGAGTGCGTATTCAGCGCGACCGACCACGTGACCGAATGCACCAGCACGAAAATCAGGCTGCCGTTGCCGAGACCGAACCAGATCAGCGCGAGCGGCAGCAGCGCGATGGCGGGCAATGGGTTCAGCATCGACGTCATCGTTTCGAGGAAGTCGGTGCCGATGCGCGACGTGATGGCCGCCGCGGTCAACAGCGCCGCAAGCAGCACGCCGCAGCCATAGCCGAGCAGCAGCACGTGAATCGACGCCCATGCCTTGCCGGGCAGCTCACCGCTCGCGATGCTCTTGAGGAAGGCTTCGACGGTCGCGCTGAAGGTCGGAAACAGCAGCGCGTTATCGAGCATGCGTCCATACACTTCCCAGACGATCGCCAGAAACGCGAGGATCACTAACTTGCGCAGCCAGCTCTGGTTATACAGACGCTCGAACGTCGATAGCGGCTTTTCGACCACGCTGAACTGCTGCGTATCGCTGGTTTCGCGAATGATTTCGGCGCGCGGCGCACGCGCCGGCGCAGCGGCGTCCGGCATGCCGGCGGTTGCGTGCGCGGTGCCGCGAGCGGTAGCGTCAGACATTCTCGGCCTCTTCGATTTCGTCTTCGAACAGCATGTGCTGGATGCGCTTCTCGAGCTCGACGGCGGCTTCGCCCGATACGGCGGTGTTCAGTTCCGCCTTCACCTGGCCCGGATGCGGCGACAGCAGCAGAATGCGGCTGCCGACCTTGATCGCTTCCGGAATCGAGTGCGTGACGAACAGCACGGTGAAGCGCGTTTCCTGCCATAGCGCCAGCAGTTCGTCCTGCATCTTGCGGCGCGTCAGCGCATCGAGTGCGGCGAACGGCTCGTCCATCAGCAGAATGTCGGGCTCCATCGCCATGCCGCGCGCAATCGCGACGCGCTGCTTCATGCCCCCCGACAGCGTATGCGGATAGCTGTCGGCGAATTTGGTCAGATTGACCTTGTCGATATAGTGCATCGCGCGTTGTTCGGCTTCGCGCGGCGACAGCTTGCGCGACGACAGCAGCGGAAACATCACGTTTTGCCTGACCGTTTTCCACGGCAGCAGCTGATCGAATTCCTGGAACACCATCATGCGGTCCGGGCCGGGCTTGGTGATCGTCTTGCCCTTTAGCGCGATCGAGCCTTCGGTGGGCAGCAGATAGCCGCCGACGCTTTTCAGCAGGGTCGACTTGCCGCATCCGGAAGGACCGAGCAGCACGAAGCGATCGCCCTGGAACACCTTGAAGTCGACGCGATAGGTCGCCATCACGAGGTGCTTGCGGGTTTTGTACTGCAGCGTCACGCCGCTTACGTCGAGCAGCGGCGCGTCGGCGGACTCGGGCGCGGAGGAAGCCGAGCCGTGGCCGTTTCGATTGCCGTTACGCATCGAATACATGGTCAGCTCCCTTGCAGCGACAGCGCGGTCGGAAAGAACATGTCTTTCCACGAGGCCGGCTTTGCCTTGATCAGGCCAGTGCGTGCCATGAAGTCCGCATATTTGACGGTGTTTTGCGGCACGGTCGTGAACTGCACGTCTGGCGCCGAAATCATCTTTTCGATTTCGGCAACGCTGCTCTTGTCCTTGCTGATGCGCAGATAGGCAAGCGCGGCCGCGTGCTTGTCCTTGTTGATCGACGCTTCGGCTTCGTCGAGCGCGGCCATGAAGGCCTGCACCAGCTTCGGATTGTCCTTGTAGAACTTCGACGTGCACCACACCAGGTTGAAACTCGATTTGCCGCCAAGCACGTCGTATGAATTCACGACCGTATGCACGTTGGGTCGCGCGAGCTCCTGTTCCTGAAACGGCGGCGAACCGAAATGCGCAGTCACTTCGCTATTGCCGGACAGCAGCGCCTGCTGTGCATCGGGATGCGCGAGCGATACGGTGTACTTGTCGAGCTCGCCCTGATTGCCGGCGCCGAAGGCTTTTTCCGCGGCCATTTGCAGCGTGATCGCCTGAATCGATACCTTGGCGGCCGGCAATGCGATCTTGTCCTTGCCGCTGAAGTCCTTTACGGTCTTGACCGCGGGGTTGGTGGTATTGAGCAGCAGCGGCATCGAATTGATCGCGGCCAGCGCCTTCACTTCGAGCGGTGTGCCGTGTGTGCGCGACCACAGCAGCACAAGCGGCGCTACGCCGCCGGAAGCGATCTGCAGCGAATCGGACAGCAGCGAGTCGTTCATCACGTTGCCGCCGGCGAATTCGACCCACGATACCTTCAGGTTCGGCATACCCAGCTGCGCGGCATGCTTTTCGAGCAGCTTCTGATCCTGCATCAGCATCAACGGCAGATAGCTGACGCCATATTGACGCGCGATCTTGATGTCGGTCAGCTCGGCGCGTGCGGTGCTACTGAACATCGTCGTACCAAGCACGACGACGGCGGAAAGGACGGCTGCGATGTTGCGAAAGCTCATTGCTCGACACTCCTTGCGAGAGGAACGGCACGGCAAATCAACAGAGAAGATTTCGGGAGACGGAGCGGCGCAGTATGAGTCGCCAATATTAAGGATTTTTTGCGGTCCGTTTGGTGGGCTGCGCGGCGGGCTGTCTGGTGGCCCATGTGACGCGGGCGGAGCGGCTGCAGCGGCGAGGACGGCGTGACGACAGAGTGTGCATCGTGAGGGTCTCCTGTTGCCGGCCTGCCGGCGCGATGCGCCGTGCGGCCGATCCTGATTGCAGCTGACTCTTTTGCCTGCTTTTTATGACAGCTCGTGACTGCTGTGACGCTTCTTCCTGCCTGAGCTTGATGATTTACATCATCTGTATGAGTGCGAGTGTAGGTGATCGTTTAACCGATTGCAAATAGGCCAAAACACCGAGACGGGAACACGGGGCCACGTGCTGTGGATTCATGAAGTTTCGTCGGTCGATGCATTGGCTCCCACATATTCGTAGCGTTCCGTATTCACATGCGAGATGCGCACCTCGACCGGCACATGGTGGTACGAATACGCGATACGCCGTACTTCGAGCAGCGGTGTGCCGATGGGGACGTCCAGCAAGCCGGCTTCCGCGTTGTCCGCGAGCGCGACCCGTACGCGTTCGTCGGTGCCGACCACGTTGATGTTGAACGCGTCCTGATAGAAGTTGTACAGCGTGCTCGGCCGGTCGCGCAGCGCGGCTTCGCTGAGACCCGGAAAACGCGCCTCGGGCACCGTAATGGTGTCGACCATCACGTTCTCGCCGTGCAACGCAAGGCAATTGACGAAACTGAACACCCGTGCGCCGGTTTCGACGCCGAGCAGCGACGCGACCTCGCGCGTCGCGCGCGCCTTGCGGAACGATACCAGGCTGACGGTTGGATAGGTTTTGTCGCCGTCCTGGCGTACCACGCGGAAAAAACGGAAGAAATGGCGGTCGCGCTGGTGCTGCGCAACGAAGGTGCCGAGGCCCTGGTGGCGCACAAGGATGTTGTCCGCCACCAGCTCGTCGATTGCCTTGCGCAGCGTGCCGATCGACACGCCGAAGCGCTCCGCGAGGCGCTTTTCGGAAGGGATTGTTTCGCCGCCTTTCCATTCGTGCGCCGCCAGTGCCGCGAGCATCGCATTCTTCACTTCCTTGTAACGCGTGCCGCCAATGGCCGGCGGCGTGATCGTCAGCGTATTCATGGCTGTTACCCCTGTCGCACAACATCTTTGTCACGGATTCTACTTCATACGGCTGATAGAACACATATAGATGATATGGTTGACATGCACAAGCCTGCCGCCTAAGATGATTTGCACGGAGCATGAATCGAACCGTACCCACAATGGAGACATTCAATGGATCGCAAAACGATTCACATCGTGTTGCATGAAGCGAAAGACACGGTTGGCGTCGCAGTGGTGGAAGGCATCAAGGCCGGCACGCAATTGAACGCATGGATCATGGACGACGACGAGATCGTCACCGTGTCGGCGAGGCAAGACATTCCGATCGGCCACAAGGTCGCGCTGAAAGACATGGCGGTGGGCGATACGGTGTTCAAGTACGGCGTCGACATCGGCAAGGTGGTCGCGCCGATCAGCGCGGGTGAACACGCTCACGTTCACAACATCAAGACCAAACGTTGGTAACTGCGGCCAGGCGATGCGCGGCGCATGGCTACCGGCCCGCTGCGCTGAGTTGGCCCGCCTGTTCTTACCCCAAGACCAAGCCAAGCGAGACACCCCATGAGCGTGATTGACAAGAACACCACTTTCCGCGGCTATCGCCGCGACAACGGCCGCGTCGGCGTGCGCAACCATGTGATCATCCTGCCGGT
>DATLOW010000015.1:0-14087 GCA_035536055.1 Paraburkholderia sp.
GCAACGTCGTCGTTGACCAGCACGGTTGCATTCGGCATCGCGCACATCTCGGCGGCCATTTCGAAGTTCATCAGATCGCCCGAGTAGTTCTTGACGATGAACAGCACGCCCGCGCCGGTATCCACTGCCTGCGCGGCCGCCATCATCTGGTCGGGCGTCGGCGACGTGAATACCTGGCCGGGGCATGCGGCGTCGAGCATCCCGTAACCGACGAAGCCGCTGTGCAACGGCTCATGCCCCGACCCGCCGCCGGAAATCAGCGCAACCTTGCCGGGTTTCGCGGCGTTGCGCCGTACGAACAGCGGCTCGCGGTTCAGTACGACCAGATCCGCGTGCGCGGCGGCAAACCCGGTGAGACTTTGGTCCAGAAACTGATCGATGCGGTTGACGAATTTTTTCATCGCAGCGCTCCTTTCAGGGTGTTTCGCGCGCCAGTTGCGCGCAGACCGCGGCGATCATCAGTTGGCTCGAGCGCGCGCCCGGATCGATATGGCCGCGCGAGCGTTCACCGAGAAACGACGCGCGGCATGCGCGGCGTCGATGCATGTCATGACCGTGCGGCCATCCATATCCGGCTCCTCGTGTCCGATCGGTGCAATCAAGGCTCGCGCGACATGGCCGGGAATGCAAGAAGTTTGTTAGTGTCGGTATCGGGTACGCGCAAGCCCGGACACCGAACCGGCCGCCTGGCGTGCCGTCGTGAATGCCGCTTGTTGCATGCCGCTTTAGATGCCTGGCTTTAGATGCCTAGCTTTAGATGCCTCGCTTTGATTGCCCGCTTTGATTGCCCGCTTTGAACGTCTTTCGACCGACCCGATTCGTCCGACAGGAGAGCGCACGATGAAGCCACGCACCACGTATCTTGCCGCATTGACCCTGAGCGCGGCGGCCGCGCTCGCCGGCTGTACGCAGATGGGACCGGTGGAGTTTTCGACCACTGGCGCCGACGCGCCGATGAACACCGCCAGCGACGACCTCGACTTTGGCCCGATGGACCACTCGATCGCCGCCTGCAAGGTCGAATCGAAAAACAGCGGCACCGGGCGCTGCGCACAGGTGCGCGCGTATGAGGCCTGCATGAAGACGCGCGGCTATATCACCGTGCTCGGCCCCGAGAATCCATCGGGCTGCGGCGATCCGGCGTGGGAGCAGGACGTGCGCAAATGGCTCAGATGAGGGGTGCGCGGCCGGTCAAATCACCGCGGCCCGGCCGCGTTAGTCGAGCAGACCCATCGCCGCGTCGGCGGCCTCGCGCATCTGCGCGCGCGTGCGACCGGTCTTGCCGATCACGCGCATGCCTTGTGCGATGCACAGCATCAGCCGCGCGACCGCGTCGCTATCGAGATTCTTGCGGATCGAACCGTCTTTCTGCCCGACGCGAATCAGGTTGGCGAGCAGCGTTTCGAGGTTGCGCAGGCTCGCGGTGACGCGCTGCGCGACCTCGCTTTCGAAGGTGGTCAGCGTGGCGGCGCTGCCCACCAGCATGCAGCCGCGCTTGCCTTCGGCACCGTGCGAAAGGTCCGCGTAGTGCGTCAGCACGCAATGGATGATGTCGCGCGCCGATTTGTCGTGGCTGACCACGCGCCGCAATTTCTCGAGCCGCGCCGCCTGCTGATGATCGAAGGCCGCGGTAAATACCGACTGCTTGTCCTTGAATGCCTTATAGACACTGCCCGACGCGAGCCCCATCGCGGTGGTGAGGTCGACGATCGAAGTGGCGTGAAAGCCGCGCTCGCTGAATACTTCCGCGGCGCGGTCCAGTGCGGTATTGATGTCGAATTCGCGTGGACGGCCGCGCGCTTTCGCTGGCGCGGACCTGGCATTGATGTCGGTCATGCATCAATTATAGGGGATCGCACGATCCCTTAGCCAAGCGGATAAATTGCCCTGCAAGCCTTTATCGGATATCCGACAGATAACCCGCAATGCGGCTGGTGAATGAAATCATATTGTCTTTTTTATGTACGAATATTGTCAAAATTAGCGATTTATCAACGTTTATTTTTTTGCCTGATCGAGGTATAGCGCAACGACGCCTTGCCGGATTCGACCGCCGCGCGCAGTACGCGGTTTTCTTCGGTCTTTCTTTGCAGCAAGGTCTGCAGATGCTGGATCTTTTCGACCGCCGCGCCAAGGTCGGACACCAGCGTCGGCTGACGCGCCGCGCCTGCTGTGCGTGCGCGCTCGCCTGTCGCCGCCCGGCGGCGCGCCGAGCGGCGCAGCATTGGCGCGGATGCAACCTGGGGTGACGTTTGATGGAGCGTTTGCGGCACCGCCTGCTGCTGCACCGCCGCTGCCATTGCCAGCTGTGCCGGCGCGCCCGCCGCATGCGCCGCGTCAGCCGGCGCAGCGGTCGCGAGTCGAAAGCCCGCGCCGCGCACGGTCTCGATCACGAGGGTTTTGCGCAACGGTTCGAGCGCTTCGCGCAGCGACTTGATGTATACGTCGACGATACCGTCCTTGACTGCGGCGCCGAACCACACATGCTGAATGATGTCTTTGCGCGACAGCACTTCGTAGGGATTCTCGACGAACAGACGCAGCAGCCGGTAGCAGGTCGGCGCCATGCGCAATTCGATCTGTTCGCCGGCCGCGCCGGTGCGCGCCAGCACGCGGCGCGCGTCGAAGTCCATCGTCAGCGCATCGACGCAGGCGCGCCGGCGCACCTGCGGGTGCGGCACCGGACGCAGCACCACCTGCACCCGCGCGACCACTTCGCGGATGCCGAAAGGCCGCCGCACATAATCGTCCGCACCGGCTTCCAGCGCGCGGATACACTCTTCTTCATCTGCGTCAGGTTCGCCAAGCACGATCACCGGTACCCGGCTGGTGGCCGTACGTGTACGCAAATCGTTAAGCAGCGACAGGCCGGATGCGTCCGGCAGTTTCCAGCGCAGCAGGATCGCGTCCGGGCGATCCTGTTCGATCATCAGGTTCGCCCGTTCCACCGAAAACGCCGCCACCGGTTGATGTCCCGCGCGGCGCATCTCGTTCCACAACACTTCCGCGTCGACCGTATCCCATTCGACAATCAGAACTTTTGCCATTGATCCCATTTCGTGCAGCGCCCCTCGTCAAGCGGTCCATTCAGCGACTCGCGCCGAACCCATCGCGGCCGCTGCAAGCAGCCGAAACATCCGGTCGTCCAGATCAATCCGCGCCGTTACGGCAACCCGCTTCGGCCGGATTCCATTTCCATTACGGAAACATGCCTTTCCTAATTGAACGGAAGCCGGCACAAGAAAGGTGCATCCCGCGCCGGTTGCGCACCGCAATGCGCAAGGCGTGTTGCGTCGAATGTCTAAAATCGCGGTACTGTGCTTCGATCGAGCCGTCGTGCAACACCTGATAGACGACGCTCAGTCAAGGCTGTCGACACAAATAACAACCGGTGCATACACAATATTCCAGCGGCACCGCCATGCGCGACTTATGCAAGCCGTGTATCAGCGAAGTGTCAGCGAATTCAAAGGATGGGTGCCCTTTCAAGGAGCCGAACGATGCAAGCTTGCCCTTTACGTCTCGCGCCTGGCGACGACCTGCGCGAGGCGCTCGAACAGGCGTTGGTGCGCCTCGATGCGAAGGCCGCGTTCGTGATTCAGGGAATTGGCAGCCTGTCGTGCGCGCAGTTGCGCTTCGCAGGTGTCGATGAAGCGGCGCGCCTCACGGGAGATTTCGAAATCCTGACACTCGGCGGCTCATTGTCGCCCGATGGCGCGCATCTACACATGACGATTGCCGATGCGCGCGGCCAGGTGTTCGGCGGACATGTCGCGCGCGGCTGCAAGGTCCGCACGACGGCCGAGGTGCTGATCGCGCTGCTGCCCGCCCAGGTGTTTTCGCGGGTGCTGGATGCGCGGACCGGGTTTGCCGAGCTGCTGATCGCGCCAGCCGCGGCGCCGCCCGGCGGCGGTTAATCGTCGACGGTATGGATCACCGGCGGCAGCAGCGCACCCGAAGCCGGTTGCGCCGACGAAGCGGCCGCCCACGGCGCCGGCGGCAAACCGGTCGGCGTGTCGCTGTTGCTGGTTGTGGACTGAGCGGTTTGCGCATCCTGAGCGGTGGCGCCCGAAGCGGCATTGTCGGCCGACGCGCTGCCGCCGTCGCCACATGCGGCGACAACAACACACGCGAGCAGCGCCGCGAGCCGGCGCCAGTTGAAGCTACTGTCGAACTGCGTTGCGAACCGCGCTTTGAACCGCGCTTTGAACCGCGCTTTGAACCGCATTGAAAACCGCCTTTTAAACCGCACTGCAAACCACATTGAAAGCGGCAGCAACGCAGCGATGCGCCGCTGCAATAGCTGGCGGCCGGCCCGCGGCGCGCCTGTACCGCCACGCGCACCGCGAACCGGCCTGTTCGCCACGTGCTGCTTCTGTCTCCTGCCTCCACCCACGGCCGCGGCGTTGCCGCCGCAGCCGCCGGTGCGCTGCTTCAGGCGCCGAGCGCCGGATCCGACATGCTTTCGCGGCCCGTTTCCACGTGGCCCGCGATGCGCCACTGCGCGTCCGTATCGATGTCGACCGTGATCGTCAGGTCGTACCAGCCGTCCGACTTGCGCAGATCGACCATCACCGTCTCGGTGTCGTCGGCGCGCACGTGCAGATTGCCGTCGATCTTCGACTCACTGTAGGCGCTGACCACCTTGAACGTGCAACGGTCGTTGCTGCCGTTCTTCAGACGCAGTTGCAGGTTGCCGTTGGCGACGTCGAAGCCGTCGGCGATCTGCAGCACGCCGCCGTTGTGACGGCGCGTCGAATCGGCCACACCGACGAAGCGGCGCAGATAGCCGTTCGGACCGAACACCGAGAAGTCGAACTTGCCGCCCGGCGCGAGCGTCAGCTTGTCCGCGAGGTCCTTGCCCTTCTCGACCGTGTAGCTGCGCGGCAGATCCGACGGATTACCCGAGTACACGAGGAAGTTCACACCGGCATGGCCCGTGTTGGTGAAATGCAGATGGAAGCCGGTGCCGTCCTCGGTCACCTTGCCGCGTACGAAGAACTCGTATGGCAGCGCACGCGCCGGACGCTGACCCGGTTCCTGCTTCGGCATCACCTGGGCGGTCGGCAGTGCCGGCACCACGCTCGGATGACGGTTCTTGTCAGCCGGGAACGACGTGGCCGGCAGAGTCGGGAAGCCGCGATTCGGGTTCTTGAAGTTGAACGCCGAGGTCAGGTCGCCGCACACCGTACGGCGCCACGGCGAGATGTTCGACTCGTGCAGGTTGCCGTTGCGGCCGAAACGCTTCTCGATGAACTGGATGATCGACGTGTGATCGAACAGCTCCGAGCACACGTAGCCGCCCTTCGACCACGGCGAGATCACGAGCATCGGCACGCGCGGTCCGAGGCCGTACGGGCCCGCCGGATTGTTGCCCGCGCCCGGGTAGAACTCGTTGACGGTCGACACGGTCGACTTGCCGGTATCCGGCGTCGACGACGCGAACGGCGGCGCCATGTGATCGAACAGGCCATCGTTCTCGTCGTAGGTGAGCAGCAGCACGGTCTTGCTCCACACTT
The DNA here is from genome assembly GCA_035536055.1 of Paraburkholderia sp. Classification (GTDB taxonomy): domain Bacteria; phylum Pseudomonadota; class Gammaproteobacteria; order Burkholderiales; family Burkholderiaceae; genus Paraburkholderia. The sequence goes on from DATLOW010000015.1 coordinate 5,520, forward strand.
CCGGATTCGACGTCAGCGCCTGCAGCACCTGGTCGACGTACCATGCGCCGTAGCTCGGCGGCCAGTTGCCGTGTTCCGAGAACGCTTCCGGCGCCGTGATGTACGACACTTGCGGCAACTTGTTCTCCATCACGTCCTTGCGCAGGATGTCGAAGTAGGTGCCGGTGTTGACCACCTGGGTGCCCACACGCGCTGCTTCGAACAGCGGGCTGCCCGGTTGTGCGTTCTGGTATTGCTTGAAGAACAGCAGCGAGGTGTCGCCGAAGTTGCCGATAAACGGGTTGTCGTCGTCGCCCCAGCCGGTCGACGGATTCAGGCCCGTGCCTTCGTCCTGGTAGACCTTCCACGTGATGCCCGCTGCCTGCAGCTTCTCCGGGAACGTGCTCCACGAGTAGCCGGCTTCCGCGTTGTCGATCACCGGGCCACCGCCGGTGCCGTCGTTACCGACCCAGCCGGTCCACATGTAGTAGCGGTTCGGATCGGTCGGCGTCATCGATGCGCAGTGGTACGCGTCGCAAATCGTGAACGCATCGGCCAGCGCGTACTGGAACGGAATGTCCTCACGCGTCATGTAGAACATCGTCGTGGTGCCCTTGACCGGCACCCATTGGTCATAGCGGCCCTGGTTCCATGCGGCGTGCGTGCCGACCCAGCCGTGGTCCAGGTCCTGCACGAACTGCGAACCAAGGTTCGGCAGGCTCGGGCGGAACGGCAGCAGATAGCCGTCGGGCGTCGAGGCCGGCTGGTAGAACGCCGACTTGCCGCTCGGCAGCGGAATCGCGCGCGTGTCGCCAAACCCGCGCACGCCACGCAGCGAGCCGAAGTAGTTTTCGAACGAACGGTTCTCCTGCATGAACACGACGATGTGTTCGACGTCTTCGAGCGTGCCTTTGGCATTGTTCGCGGGGATCGCCAGTGCCTTCTGAATTCCGAGGGGCACGGTTCCGAGTGCAGTTGCGGCGCCCGCTGCCTGTGCAGCGGCGCGCAGAAAGTCGCGTCGGCTATTTGAAGTCATGTTGTGTCAAGCATCCTATGGGGGGAGGGATACGACTTGAAAAGCAGCCCTGCACTTGCCTTACGCATGGCTGCTTTTCGCACGTGCCGCGACGACCTGCCAAATGCCGGGCACGAGAAAGCACCCGCAAGCGTGGTTGAGAAAAATGAATATCTCGTGGCAACGCGCTTGCAAAAAAAAATCGGTGAAGCGCGCACAAGCGCGCCGCGCCTGGCGTCGCGGTATCCGGAGTACGCAGGGCAAGTGCTTGTGTTGCTTAGGTTTACTTCCGAGGCCGCGAGCTACCGCGCGAGGCGCCAGGGACGTCGAAATGGCCGATTCGCGCGGTCCGATAGCGTGCACATGACGATCAGGTGCTTTCCCTGGTGCACGCGTGATTGCGGTGCTGCTATTCGCGCGCGTGCTGTCTAGATGCATCGCGCATCGGCGGCATTAACGCGCGCGCGCAGTCGGTGGGATCGGTGAGGCGGGCGGATTGTGAACCGATCGGTCAGCGAATGCCGAGCGGATATCCGGGCGTGCTGCCGAGCGCGTTCGTGCGCTCGGCGAGTGCGTGCGAGCGGGTCTGCCGCACTGCTATCGAAGGATTAGAAAGCGCAAGGCAAGACCAACGAAGCATTGCCACACTGGTCCGCATCACACTGGCGTCATTCGTCGGGATGGATCGACTTGATCAGGTTGTCGCGCAGCGCCACGACGGCTTTCTGCAGCTTTGGAAACTCCTCGGCGGTGAGGCCGGTCGCGTCGAACAGGCTCTTGCCCAACGCGTTTTCGCGCAGCCGGCGGCCCTCGTCGGTCAGGCTGACCAGCACCTGGCGCTCGTCGGCCGGATCGCGCTGCCGGCGCAGATAGCCCATCGCTTCGAGCTTCTTCAGGATCGGCGTCAGCGTGTTCGATTCGAGGAACAGCTTTTCGCCGAGCGCGCTGACCGTCAGGCTGCCGCTCTCCCACAGCACGATGATCGCGATGTACTGCGTGTAGGTCAGACCCAGCTCGTCGAGAATCGGCCGGTACGCGCGACCGAACGCGAGGTTGGCCGAGTAGACCGCGAAACACAGGAAATCGGCCAGCCGTTGCGTGGCCGGATCGGACGACGAGCCGCATGCGGCGGCCGTCGCCGCCGCGGCTCGATCGGCCGCGGCGGTCCGCGGGCCGGGTTTGGACGGTTCAGCGGCCTTACCCGTCCTCGCGGCGCCTGCCGCTTTTGCGGCGGTCGCGGTTTTCGCGGCGCTCGCGGCCTTGGCCGTCTTGACGCGGCCCGCGGGTTCGGCCGGCGCTGCAGCAGATGTACGTGCGGTCTTCATAGCGATCCTCTCGGTAGCCGTCGATAGCAGAAATTACGCGAATTGTACCTCGCATGCGATTAAATCGAAAGTGCTTGACTTTCTGCGTCGCACCGGCAATCATCCACCAACCCGATTAAATCGGATGCGATGTAACTCAATCTACTGCTCACCTACGAGGAAGCCACCATGTCCCGCATCGAAAAAGTGCTGTACACCGGCAAGACCCACACCACCGGCGGCCGCAACGGCTCATCGCGCAGTTCGGACGCGCGTCTGGACATCCAGCTGTCGCCGCCGGGCAGCAACGGCAGCGGCACCAATCCGGAGCAGCTGTTCGCCGCCGGCTGGTCTGCCTGCTTTATCGGCGCGATGGGCCGCGCCGCCACGTCGCTGCAGGTCACGCTGCCGAAAGAGGTCGCAGTGGACGCCGAAGTCGATCTCGGTACGGCCGGCAGCGAGTATCTGCTGCAGGCGCGTTTGAACGTCAGCTTGCCGGGGCTTGCGCCGGAAGTGGCGCGCGCGGTGGTCGAAGCGGCCCATCAGTTGTGCCCGTATTCGAAGGCAACGCGCGGCAATATCGACGTGGTGCTCAACGTGGTCTGAGCGCAATTCCGGTTTGCGCTCCCGCCCGATCGGGTGTTGCGCGAGCAAGTCGCTGGACGCCGTAGCCTTGCTGCTCCCGCAGCGCGGCCGCGGCGTTTTTTGCTTTGGCAGTTGGCCCTGCGGCCGCGGATACGGCCGCCGCAGATGCGCAGCGCGCCACCGACGCATTTGCGTGCCCATGCAAACGCCCATACAAGCCCCCCACCCTCCGCCATGACATTTCCGCATGGCGATCATGAAGTATTGGTCGTTGTCACGCAGCCATGGATCAGTATGATCGGACCGTATCAGCAGGCGTCTGCAGCGCCGCTACGCGGCCGCGTCGACACGCTGCCCGCCGCGGCCCGCCCTTACATTTCTTCCGCACGCTGATGCCGCACGCCCGGGTTTGACACTGCGCGCCGTTCGACCGTCCGGAGACACGATCATCGCCACTTCCCCTGCCGCCCAGCCGGCGACGCTGTTCGACAAAATCTGGCAGCAGCACTGCATTGTCGAGCGCGACGACGGCCAAAGCCTGCTGTACGTCGACCGTCATCTGCTGCAGGACGGCTCCGCTCCCGCCTTCGAGATGCTGCGCCAGCGCAAGCTGACGCCGCGCATGCCGGCGCGCGCGTTCGCCACGCCGGACCACTACGTGCCGACCGCGAACCGCGACCTGGCGAGCATCGCCGATGCCGAAAAGCGCGCGATGGCCGAAGCGCTGCGCACCGACAGCACCAGCGCCGGCATCCGTTTCTTCGGCCTCGACGATCCGCGCCAGGGCATCGTGCACGTGGTCGGTCCCGAGCAGGGGCTGAGCCAGCCCGGCATGCTGATCGTATGCGGCGACAGCCATACGTCGACGCACGGCGCGCTCGGTGCGCTCGCCTTCGGCATCGGCGCTACCGAGGTCGCGCACGTACTGGCGACGCAAACGCTGTGGCAGCGCAAGCCGAAGACACTGCGCGTCACGATCGACGGGCGGCTGGCCGCCGGCGTCGGCGCAAAGGACATCATCCTCGCCGTGATCGCGCAGATCGGCGCCGCCGGCGCGACCGGGCACGCGATCGAATACGCGGGCCCCGCTATCGAAGGGTTGTCGATGGAAGGCCGGCTCACCGTGTGCAACATGTCGATCGAAGCCGGCGCGCGCGCCGGCATGATCGCGCCGGACGACACCACCTTCGCGTATCTCGCGCAGCGGCCGTTCGCACCCGCAGGCGCCGCGTGGGACGAAGCGCTGGTGCGCTGGCGCGCGCTGCGCAGCGCCGCCGATGCGCAGTTCGACCGCGAAGTGCGGCTCGACGTCGGCGCCCTCGAGCCGATGGTCACGTGGGGCAACAGCCCGGAAGACGCGCTGCCGATCAGCGGCCGTATCCCCGACCCGGCGCACGCGCCGAACGCCGAGCGCCGCGCCGCGATGGCGCGCACGCTCGACTATATGGGCCTCACGCCGGGCGCCGCGTTGACCGATGTGAAGATCGATCGCGCGTTTATCGGCTCGTGCACCAACGGCCGCCTCGAAGATCTGGAGGCCGCCGCCGCGGTGGTGCGCGGCCGCAAGGTCGCGCCGCACGTCGACGCGTGGGTCGTGCCGGGCTCGGGGATCGTCAAGCAGGCGGCGGAAGCGCGCGGCCTGCACCACGTATTCGAAGCCGCGGGTTTTCAGTGGCGCCATGCGGGCTGCTCGATGTGCCTCGGCACCAACGGCGACCAGGTCGCGCCCGGGCAGCGCTCGGCATCGACCACCAATCGCAATTTCGTCGGCCGTCAGGGGCCCGGTTCGCGCACCCATCTGATGAGTCCCGCGATGGCCGCAGCCGCCGCGCTGCGCGGCCATCTGACCGACGTGCGCGAACTGCTGGCGCGCTAACCGAGCCGCACACGGAGAACCATCGATGGAAAAGCTTTCGCTGCTGGACGCCGTCGCGCTGCCGATCGCGCGCGCCAACGTCGACACCGACCAGATCGTGCCGGCCCGCTATCTGCAAAAGCCGCGCAGCGCGGACTTCGGCGCGTTCCTGTTCCGTGACCTGCGCTTTGCGGCGGACGGCAGCGAAGTGCCCGGCTTCGTGCTGAACCAGGCGCCCTACCGTCACGCGCGCATCGTCGTCGCGCAGCGTAACTTCGGCTGTGGCTCGTCGCGCGAGCACGCGGTGTGGGCGCTGTACGACTACGGCATCCGCGCGGTGATCGCGCCGAGCTTCGGCGACATCTTCGCCACCAACGCCGCGAAAAACGGCCTGTTGACGATCGCGTTGCCCGACACGGCGGTCGATGCGCTACTCGCGCAACTGCAGCGCACGCCCGGCTTGCAACTGCGCGTCGACGTGCCGCAACAGCGCGTCGCGCTGCCGGGCGGCACGAGCTTTCCGTTCGAACTCGGTGCGTATCTGAAAACCTGCCTGCTCGAAGGACTCGACGAGCTCGATTACACGTTCTCGCAGATGGCGCATATCGAAGCGTTCGAGCGCAGCTACCCGTACTGACCTCTGTAGCCCTGACTTCTGACTGTTGCGTCGTTGACCTTTGCTGCCGGCCGCGGCCGGCAGCGTCTCATTCACGTGGAGCCCCGATGAAGATAGCGATACTGGCCGGCGACGGCATCGGCAAGGAAGTGACCGCCGAGGCCGTCAAGGTGCTGAAGGCCGCAGTCGATCCCGACACGCGCCTCGAACTCGTCGAAGCGCCGATCGGCGGCGCAGGCGTCGCCGCAGCTGGCGACCCGCTGCCGGACGAAACGCTGGCGATTGCGCGCGGCGCCGATGCGATCCTGTTCGGCGCCGCTGGTGAACCCGGCGACGAAGCGCTGCCGTTTATGCAGCGTCCCGGCGCGAGCCTGCTGCGGCTGCGCAAGGCGCTCGACCTGTTCGCGAACTTCCGGCCGGCGTTTCTGCTGCCCGAACTCGCCGGCGCCTCGACGCTGCGTGCCGAAGTGGTCGACGGCCTCGACCTCGTGATCCTGCGCGAACTGACCGGCGACCTGTACTTCGGCGAGCCGCGCGGCGTGTCGGTCGATGCCAACGGCCAGCGCGTCGGCATCAATACGATGCGCTACACGGAAGCCGAAATCGAACGGGTCGCGCGCGTCGCGTTCGAAACCGCGCGGCAGCGGCGCCGCAAGGTGTGCTCGGTGGACAAGGCCAACGTGCTGGAGACAATGCAGCTGTGGCGCGAAGTGGTCACGCATGTGTCGCGCGATTATCCGGATGTCGAACTTTCTCACCAGTTCGTCGACGCGGCCGTGATGATGCTGATGCGCAATCCGCTGCAATTCGATGTGATCGTCACTGGCAATGTGTTCGGCGACATCCTGTCCGATGCGGCGGCAATGCTGACCGGCTCGATCGGCATGCTGCCTTCAGCGTCGCTCGCGCACGATCGCAAGGGCTTGTACGAGCCGGTGCACGGCACCGCACCGGATATCGCCGGCAAGAACCTCGCGAACCCGCTGGCCGCGATTCTTTCGGTCGAGATGATGCTGCGGTATTCATTCGATCTGCATGCCGCCGCCGACCGCGTGCGCGGCGCGGTGCGCAAGGTGCTTGCCGACGGATATCGGACCGGCGACATCTATGAGCCCGGCATGAAGCGCGTGGGTACCGCGGAGATGGGCGATGCAGTAGTCGCAGCGCTGCAGCGCTAGCTTTATATAGCCTGGCTGCAGCCTCGCGCGCAGCCCTCGAATCACGAAGCCGTGCCGATGAAAATCGGCTCGGCTTTTGTTTTTATATCGGTATCCCTACGATATGCTTCGATCGATGCCCTACGCATCGCAGCAGATGGCCCGGTAATGCACGCCGCGTTGCGTGCCACGATTCACGTCACCAGCGAAACGATCAGCCGGTGTCCATGTCGCAGACGCGGCAGTCGACACGTACCAGCTGGACCCGACTCACACTTACCCGAGCTTTGCGGCCGACCACTTCGGCGGCATCTCGGTATGGCGCGGCGAATTCACCCGCAGCAGCGGCACTGTGACGCTCGACCGCGCGACGAAGACCGGCTCGGTCGCGGTGACCATCGACATGACGTCGGTCGACACCGGCAACGACAAGCTGAACCAGCATCTGCAAACGCCGGAGTTCTTCGATGCGGCCAGATATTCGACTGCGGTCTACAAGGGTTCGCAGGTGCGCTTTGACGGCAATACGCCGGTCGAAGTGATCGGCACGCTGACGATGCACGGCGTGACCAAACCGCTGAACCTGAAGATCGACTCGTTCAAGTGCTTCCAGAACCCGATGCTCAAACGCAAGGTATGCGGCACGGAAGCGAGCGCGACCTTCGACCGCGGCGATTTTGGCGTGGACTATGGCAAGAAGTATGGCTTCAACCTGACGACTGCGCTGGAGATTCAGGCCGAAGGCATCAAGCAATAAACGGCGCGCAAAGCTGCAAGCAGCGGGCGGCACGCACTCGCCGCCTGCCGCTTCACGTTAGCGCGCCGATACCCGCCGACACCCGCCGACACCGTCAGCGCGAAATCTCCTCGAGCCGCCGGTTCAACGTGCGCGGCCCGAAGCACCCGACGGTCACCATCATCACCGCCATCGCCGCGCCCATAAACGCGGCCACGCCGAGCGTGCCGCCCTTGTGCAGAAAGAAGCCGATCAGCAGGCCCGCAAAAGCCGCGCTCACGCGGCTCCACGAATAGACGAAGCCAACCGCGCGCGCCCGGATGCGGGTCGGATACTGCTCAGCCTGGTAGCCGTGAAACACGAACGAAATCCAGTTCACCGACAGCGTCACCATCACACCGAGCGCGACGATCGCGATCGCATCGGTCTGGATCGCGAACAGGTACATGAACACCGCGATGCATAACCCGGCCCACACGATCTGCCATTTGCGTTCCATCCGGTCCGCGATCAGGATGCCGAACAACGGCCCGACCGGATTGGCCAGCGCAATGATGAACGCATATTGCAGGCTCGTCGTGATGTGAATGCCTTTGGCAATCAGCAGCGTCGGCACCCATGCGCTGAAGCCGTAAAACGCGATGGTCTGCATCAGGTTGAAGATCGACAGCACCAGCGTGCGCCTGCCGTACGGCGGCCTGAGCAACTCGCTGAACTTGCTGTCCGCGCGCTCGGGCACCGCGACGATCGTCACCGGCGGCAGTGCGTGGCCGCCGAGATCGCGCACCACGCGCGCCTCGATGTCCTCGATCACCTGGCGCGCGCGCTCCTCTTCGCCATGCAGCGCGAGCCAGCGCGGGCTCTCCGGCAGCCCGAGACGCATCCACCACGCGGCGATTGCGCCGGTGGCCGAAATCAGCGCAACCCAGCGCCAGCCGTCGATGCCGAACGGACTGATAGGCACCAGCAACCAGCCGAGCAACGCCACGACCGGCACGATCAGGAACTCGATGAACTGATAGAACGCGAACGCCTTGCCGCGGCCTTGCGGCGGCACCAGTTCAGGCAGAAACGTATCGATCGTGATCTGTTCGAGCCCGACGCCGATCGCCGCGATGAAACGCCACAGGTCGACGCCCGCGGTGGTCGGCTGGAACGCCATCACAACTGTTGCGACCGAATACCAGACCAGCGCGAACGTAAAGATCGAGCGGCGCCCGAGCCGGTCGGCGATAAAGCCGAAGCCGATGCAGCCCACCCACATGCCGGCGAACGTGCAGAACACAAAGAAGCCAACGCCGCTGATGCCGAACAACCCCAC
>DATLOW010000016.1:0-6451 GCA_035536055.1 Paraburkholderia sp.
GGAAGTCGCATCGCTGAACATGGGCTCGATGAATTTCGGCCTGTTCCCGATGCTGAACCGCTACAAGGATCTGAAGCACGACTGGGAACGCGAGCATCTGGAAAAGAGCCGCGACCTCGTGTTCAAGAACACCTTCGCCGATATCGAATACATCCTGACCTCGTGCGGCGCAAACGGCACGCGCTTCGAGTTCGAGTGCTACGACATCTCGCATCTGTACAACCTCGCGCACTTCGTCGACCGCGGCCTCGCCAAGCCGCCGTTCTTCGTGCAAAGCGTGTTCGGCATCCTGGGCGGCATCGGCGGCCATCCGGAAGACCTCGCGCATATGCGCCGCACGGCGGACCGCCTGTTCGGCGACGACTACGTATGGTCGATTCTCGGCGCCGGCCGCAACCAGATTCCGCTCGCGTCGACGGGCGTCGCGCAGGGCTCGAACGCGCGCGTCGGCCTCGAGGATTCGCTGTGGATCGAGCCCGGCAAGCTCGCCGAATCGAGCGCCGCGCAGGTCGTGAAGATCCGTCAGGTGATCGAGGGCCTGTCGCTCGACATCGCGACGCCCGCCGAAGCGCGCGCGATGCTCAAGCTCAAGGGCGGCAACGAGGTCAACTTCTGACACAGCGGAGACGAGCGTGGCTACTCCCGAACTCAAGGTCGTCGCGATGCCCACCGGCTGGCTGACGGTCGATCATTCGTCGCTGGTGTATGCGCGTCACTACGGCCAGCAGCTCCGCATTCCGGTGTGGTCGAGCGCGATCGTCGGCGCCGGCAAGAAGATCGTCGTCGATACGGGTATTCACGATCCGGGCTGGGTCAGCAGCTTTATCTGCCCGTGCGACCAGGCGCCGGAAGAACGGCTCGAACGCGCGCTGAAGGAATACGTCGGCTGGCGCGCCGACGACGTCGACATCGTGATCAACACGCATCTGCACTACGACCATTCGGGCGGCAACACGCTGTTTCGCAACGCGCGCTTCATCGTGCAGCAGACCGAGTGGGAATACGCAGCGCGCCCGCTGGAAACACAGGCATCGCTGTATCAGGAATTCCTGATCGGCCGCGAGCCGCTCGCGTGGTTCCGCTGGCAGTTCGTCAACGGCATCGCCGATATCGTGCCGGGCGTGCGCGTGTTCCCGACCCCGGGCCACACGCCGGGCCACCAGTCGGTGGCGGTGCACACCGCCGAAGGTGTCGCGGTGATCACCGGCGATTGCGCGAACTGCATGGAGAACATCGTCGACGGCGTGCCGGTCGGCATCATCTGGCAGACCGAGGCCGAGCTGACGTCGTTGAAACGCATCCGCCAGATCGCCGACCTCGTGATTCCGGGCCACGACCCCGACGTCGTGCCCGGCAGCGCGGGGCTGCGTTTGCCGGCGTCGGCGCGGCTGCCGCACGTCGAGAACACGGCCGGCGCCGCCGTCAGCGGTTACGGCGCCAACACCGCTACGTAGCAAAGCAAGGCGAGCAAGCAAGGCAAGGTAAGCCAGGCAATCGCGCAGCCGCAGCACAACAACCACAAACCCATCTGCAGGATTGGAGGACGACATGAACGCATGGACGCACATCATCGATCGTGCGGGACGGCTGCTACGCGGCGCCGCCCTTGGCGCGACGCTCGCCGCCACCGCGCTCGGCGGCTTGACGCTGTCGAACCCGGCGGCCGCCGCCGGCAAGTACAAGATCTTTCTGTCGATGAGCTATGTCGGCAACGACTGGCAGACCGAAGCGGCCAATATGGTGAAGGCGATGGCCGCCACGCCCGATCTGAAGGACAAGGTCGATCTCGAAGTGCAGGTCGCCGGCACCGACGCGCAAAAGCAGATCCAGCAGATCAACTCGATGGTGCAGGCCGGTGCGAAGGCAATCATCATCTACCCGATCTCGCCGACCGCGCTGAACCGCGCGATCAAGAATGCGTGCGCGAAGGGCGTGGTGGTCGCCGCTTACGACGGCGAAGTGACCGAACCGTGCGCGCACAACGTGACGATCGACCAGCATCTCGCCGGCCGCGTGACCGCCGAATGGCTCGCGAAGACCATCAACGGCAAGGGCAATATCGTGATGATCACCGGCGTGCCGGGCACCTCGGTGGATCGCGCGCGCACCGAAGCGGCGAAGGAAGTGTTCGCCAAATATCCGGGCATCAAGATCGTCGCGGAAGGCACCGGCATGTGGAGCCAGGCGACGGCCAAGACCGAACTGTCGAAGATTCTCGCCACCAACAGCTGGGACAAGATCGATGGCCTGTGGATGCAGGTGGGCTGCTTCACGGCCGCGTCGATGCAGCTCGAAGCGGGCGTGCCCGACGACAAGGTCAAGCCGTGCGCCGGCGAATCGTCGAACGGCCACCGCGTACAGATGCTGCCGCCGGGCAGCGTAAAGGGCGAAGGCAGCTATCGCGCGATCGGCTACCGCTCGATCTCGTACGGTGCGCCGCCCTACTCCGGCGCGATGGCGCTGAAGCTTGCGGTGCAGAAGCTCGACGGCAAGGATTTCCCGGCACGCGTCACGCTGAAGCTGCCGCTGGTCGAAACGCCGCAGTCGAAGCTGTGCAAGACCGGCTCGATCGACGAACTGCGCGCGGGCTGTACCGCATTCCCGCCGGACAAGGTGCCGCCGGGCTGGTTCGCCGACATCTATTCGGAAGAAACGCGTGAAGTGGGCTTCAATGCGGCGCTGAAAGGTACGCCGGATTAATCAGGCGGACCCGCGGGTACCCCCACGGATCCACCCGCGGATACCCCGCGCACACATGAGCGGCGGCATGGCTGCACAGCCGGGCACACACGACGCACACGACAGCGCGCACATCAGCGGCGCGGCTCGCCGCGGTGCCGCCCGCGGTGCGACGTGTGCCAGCCGCTGCCGCGCGTGAACCAGCCACGGAGTACGACGATGACGGTGATGGCCGAACCTCGCGAAGCAACACAGACAAGCCCCTGGGCGATCGACGTCGCGAACGTCACGAAGCGTTTCGGCGCGACGGTCGCGCTGAACAGCGCATCGTTTCGCGTGCAGCGCGGCGCGGTGCACGCGCTGCTCGGCGAGAACGGCGCCGGCAAGTCGACCACGGTGAAGCTGCTGTCCGGGCTGATGCGGCCCGACGAAGGCCGCATTGCGATCCTCGGCCGCGACGTGCAGATGCGCGAGCCGAAGGACGCGCACCGCGCCGGCGTGCAGACCGCGTTTCAGGAAATGACGCTGGTGCGCGATCTGACCGTCGCGCAGAACCTGCTGCTCGGCGCCGAGCCGGCCGGCTGGCTCGGCCGGATCCGGCGCGCGGAAGCGCAGCGCAAGGTCGTGCACTGGCTCGAGGCGCTCGAGCTGACCGACGTGCGCCCCGGCGCCTATATTCGCGACCTCGCGCTGCCGGTGCGGCAGAAAATCGAAATCGCCAAGGCGATGGTGCGCGAGCCGCAAGTGCTGCTGCTCGACGAACCGACCTCCGCGCTGTCGGGCCGCGACGTCGCGTGGCTCGCGCGGCGCATCGACGAACTGAAGGCGCGCGGCGTCACGTTCGTGTTTATCTCACACCGGATGCAGGAAGTGCGCGAGTTCTGCGACAGCCTGACGATCTACCGCAACGGCCGCGACGTCGGCGCGTTCGACACCGCCGCGATCTCCGACGACGAAGTGATCCGTCTCGTGATCGGTCGCTCGATGGAGGCGAAGTATCCGCCGAAACTGCCGCCGAGCTTCAGCGCGCCGTCGCCCGCACTGGAGCTGCGCAACGTGCGCGTCGACGGCGTGGTCGACGATTTCAGCCTGACGCTGAAGGCCGGCGAAGTGCACGGCATCGCCGCGCTGCAGGGTATGGGCCAACGCGAGCTGTTCGAGGCACTGTTCGGCGCGCAGTACATCGACGCGGGCCAGCTGTGGGTGGACGGCAAGGCCGTCACGCTGACCTCGACCGCCGATTCGCTGAAGGCCGGCGTCGCCACCAGCCTGCTGCCCGAAGACCGCAAGACCGAAGGCCTGTTTCTGCGGCTGCCGGGCGGCGAAAACATCTCGCTACCGGTGATCAAGCGCTATACGCGCTTCGGCCTGATCGACCGCAAGCGCGAGCGCGCTGCGATCGAGCGCGTGCTCGCGCAGATGGAAGTGAATCCGCGCGCGGTCTACAAGCCGTGCCTGTCGTTTTCCGGCGGCAACCAGCAGAAGATCGCGATGGCCAAGTGGCTGCTGACGCAAAGCCGCGTATGGCTGATGTTCGATCCGACGCGCGGCATCGACGTCGGCACCAAGCACCAGATTTTCGTGTTGATGCGCGCGTTCGCGGCGGCCGGCGGCGCGGTGCTGTTCTATTCGACCGATGTGCCGGAGCTCGTCAACGTGTGCGACCGCGTATCGGTGATGTATCGCGGGCGCAATGTCGCGGAGCTCGAAGGCGACACGTTGAACGAGGAGAACGTGATGCGCAGGATGCTGGCGAGTTGACGCGGCCGCGGGTTGGCACGCGCGTTGGCCCCGGGTTTGGCCCCGGGTTGGGTCCTGGGTTGGGTGCCGGTTCTCGCCCTGTAGCCGTCGCGCATCGACGCCGGGCGCGACAGCAACCGCACACAGCGACACACGCCCGCAGCAGGCTCGAAGCAAGAGCCAGATAACAGGCACAGGCAATACGCAAAGGAAACGTCATGAGCAACGCAATCGCATCGCCCGACAGCGACATCGTGCGCCCCGGCGCGCGCATCGGTCTCGGCGCGCGCATCGACCACCATCGCGGGCTGATCATCGCGATCGGCGCGCTTGCCGCGATGCTGATCGCGTGGATCGCGCTGTCGGCGACGCCGGTCGGCCTGTACGACGTCGGCTCGGTGATCTCGAGCGGCACCACGCTGGCGCTGGTCGCAATCGGCCAGACCATCGTCGTGCTGTCCGGCGGCTTCGACCTGTCTGCCTCGGCGATCCTGTCGCTCGCCAACGTGCTCGCGGTGCGCTTCGTGCACGGCACGCCGGTCGAACAGTGGGCCGGCGCCGCGCTGATCATCGCGCTCGGCGGCGGCGTCGGTTTGCTGAACGGCGCGCTGATCGCGTGGTTCCGGCTGCAGTCGATCGTCGTTACGCTGGCGACCATGTTCATGGTGCAAGGCGTCACGCTGCTGATCCAGAACAAGCCGGGCGGCAGCGTCGGCGAGCAGTTCGCGGGCTTCATCACGTCGGATCTGATCCCGGACAAGCTGCCGATGTCGGCCGGCGTGCTGGTCGTCGCGCTGCTGCTGTGGGCGTTTATTCGCCGCACGCGCTTCGGCGTCGGGCTGTACGCGATCGGCAGCGAACCGGACAGCGCGTACGCGAACGGCGCACCGGTGACGCGCTACCGGATCGCCACCTACGTGCTGGCCGGCATGTTCTATGCGGCCGCCGGCCTCTACGTGTCCGCGCAGACCGGCTCCGCCGACCCGCTGGTGGGCCGGCCGCTGCTGCTGTCGATGTTCACCGCGGTCGTGCTCGGCGGCACGCTGCTCGGCGGCGGCCGCGGCGGCTGTGTCGGCACCGTGTTCGCCGCGATGACGCTGATGGTGACCGTCAATATCCTGCTGGTGCTGAACGTGTCCGCGTTCTTCACGACCATTGCCGAAGCGGTGATCCTGATTCTCGCGGTGCTCGGCTCGTCGATCGGCAAGCAGTCGGCCGCGCACGAGTGCGCGCGGCATGCGCTGCAGTGGTTCAAGGCGTGGCGCACCGGCACGCGCGCAGGCAGCGGCGGGAAAAATGGCCAGGCCGCGCGGCGCGTCGCGTTCGAAGTGGCGGACTTCAAGCCGATTTCGAACACCGAACTCAAGGGCCAGTGGCTCGCCGACTGGATCGAGCGTAACCGCGAATGGGTCAAGTACATCGTGCCGGCTTATCTGCTGTTCTTCGGCGTGGTGGCGGTGACCGGCTTCGTGTACGGCCCGGGCGTGCTGGCCAGCGCAAACTTCTACAGCAGCCTGCTGACCTTGACGCTGTTCCTCGCGATCCTCGGTCTCGGCCAGGGCGCGGTGATTCTGACTGGCGGTCTCGATCTGTCGGTGCCGTGGCTGATCACGCTGTCCGGCGTGCTGCTGACCGGTCTTACGCACGGCGTCAACGAAGCCGGGCTGTGGGCGGTGCCGCTGGTGCTGGGCGCCGGACTGCTGGTGGGGCTGTTCAACGGCATCGGCGTGGTGGTGCTCGGGCTGCCGCCGATCGTCGTTACGCTGGCCGCGAACGGGCTGTTGCAGGGGTTGACGCTGATCTACTGCAACGGTTCGCCGCAAGGCTGGGCACCGCCCGCGATCAGCGCGTTCACCAACGACCGCGCCGGGCCGCTGTCGCTCGCCGCATGGAGCGTACCGCTGGTGCTGGCGGTCGCGTTGCTGCTGTTGCATCGCACTGCGTTTGGGCGGCGCGTGTACGCGGTCGGCAATTCGCCGGTGGCGGCGAAACTGTCGGGCGTGCGCGTCGGTGCGACGCTGATCGCCGTGTA
>DATLOW010000017.1:0-5708 GCA_035536055.1 Paraburkholderia sp.
GTGGCTGGAGCTCGGCTACAACCCCAAGGACGTCTGGTCGGTGTCGCGTCTGCACCGCCAGCATGCGGAACGGGTCGATCATCCGACCCAGAAGCCGCTGGAAATCGTCGAGCGGATGGTGCTCGCGAGCTGCCCGCCCGGTGGCCGCGTGCTCGATCCGTTTATGGGGAGCGGCACCACTGCGGTTGCCTGCGCGCGTCAGCAGCGTCAGTTCGTCGGCTATGAGATCAATGAAAGTTACTGCGCGATAGCGCGCGAACGGGTCAGTTTGGCAGCGTCTTCGCCCGCGCCCGCGGCTGTGCCCGCGGCCGGACTTTAAAAAAAGAAGCGTCGGCCTCGCAGCACGCGCAGTAATCGACTTCGAGAGAATTCAACCATGTCCCGAATCAACAGCACTTTTGCGGCCCTGGCTGCGCAGAATAAAAAGGGTTTGATCCCGTTCATCACCGCCGGCGATCCCGATCCGGCGCGCACCGTCGACCTGATGCACGCGCTGGTCGCAGGCGGCGCCGACGTCATCGAGCTCGGCGTGCCGTTTTCCGACCCGATGGCCGATGGCCCGGTGATCCAGCGCTCATCCGAGCGCGCGCTGGCGCGAGGCGTCACGCTGCGCGACGTGCTCGCCGACGTGAAGCGTTTCCGCGAGCGCGACAACAAGACACCGGTCGTGCTGATGGGTTATGCGAACCCGATCGAGCGGATCGGCGCCGACGCGTTTGCGAAAGCGGCCAACGAGGCCGGCGTCGACGGCGTGCTGGTGGTCGACTATCCGCCGGAAGAATCGGCTAATTTCGCCGAAAAAATGAAAACGGCAGGCATCGATCCGATCTTTCTGCTCGCGCCGACGTCGACCGATGCGCGCATCGCCGCAGTAGGAGCAGTAGCGAGCGGCTATGTCTACTATGTATCCTTGAAGGGCGTGACAGGCGCCGGAAATCTGGACGTTCTCGACATCGCAGGTAAAATGCCGGCCATCAAGTCGCGAATCGCGCTGCCGGTCGGTGTCGGTTTCGGCATCCGCGACGCCCAGTCGGCGCGCGCGGTGGCCGAAGTGGCCGATGCCGTGGTGATCGGCAGCCGTATCGTCAATCTGCTCGAAGAAGCAGCGCCCGACGCGGCGGTTGAAACGCTGACGCGCTTCATCAGGGAAATTCGCGAGGCCATCGACAGCATCGGCGCCAACCAGCGGTAAAACGCGTTAAAAGCAGGCGGCGCGCTGCCGGTTCCAACCAAAACGTCGTCGGTGTTACGGCGGTTCGCAATAGCGGGCCGCCCGCGCCGAAGACCCGGAGAAAATCAGAATGAGCTGGCTCGACAAACTGTTGCCGCCGAAGATCAAGCAAACCGATCCGAAAAACCGCAAAGGCATTCCGGAAGGTCTGTGGATCAAGTGTCCGTCGTGCGAAGCGGTGTTGTACCGCAACGACGTCGAGGCGAACCTGCACGTGTGCCCGAAATGCGATCACCACATGCGCATCGGCGCGCGCGAGCGGCTCGACGGGCTGCTGGACGCGGAGGGCCGTTACGAGATCGGTCAGGAAATCGTGCCGGTCGACGCGCTGAAGTTCAAGGACAGCCGTAAATATCCGGACCGCCTGAAAGAGGCGATCGACGAAACCGACGAAACCGACGCGATGGTCGTGATGGGCGGCGCGATTCATACGCTGCCGGTGGTGGTCGCATGCTTCGAGTTCTCGTTCATGGGCGGCTCGATGGGCTCGGTGGTCGGCGAGCGCTTTGCGCGCGGCGCGCAGAACGCGATCGAGCAACAGGTGCCGTTTATCTGCTTTACCGCTTCGGGCGGCGCGCGGATGCAGGAAAGCCTGCTGTCGCTGATGCAGATGGCGAAAACCACGGCGATGCTGACCAAGCTCGCCGAAGCCAAGCTGCCGTTTATTTCGGTGCTGACCGATCCGACGATGGGCGGCGTGTCGGCAAGCTTCGCGTTTCTCGGCGACGTCGTGATCGCCGAGCCGAAAGCGCTGATCGGCTTTGCCGGCCCGCGGGTGATCGAGCAGACGGTGCGCGAGAAGCTGCCGGAAGGCTTCCAGCGCGCGGAATTCCTGCTGCAGAAGGGTGCGATCGACATGATCGTCGACCGCCGCAAGCTGCGCGAGGAGCTGGCGCAGCTGATGGCACTGCTTACGCGGCAGCCGGCCGACGCGGTGGCCTGAACGGGCCGGCGGCCGACGGGCTGACATCCGCGCGGGCCGCGCGCGGCCCGCGGTTGCCAGGGGCTCGCAGTGCCCGCAGTTGCTTTCCGCGCCGCGTGCCGCGCGTCGCGCCACAGCAGCCCGCCTTCCATCTGCAACACCCACGCGCAAAAACAGCGCGCCGCTCGCAGTTCTCCAAGCGGCGCGTTGTCGTTTCCGGGATAATTGCGACCCGCACTCGTTGTGTTTCATTTCGATGACCACCTTTCCCACTCTCGACGCGTGGCTCACGCATCTCGAAACCGCGCATCCGGTCGGTATCGACATGGGGCTCGCGCGAATCAGCAAGGTTCGCGACGCGTTGCAGCTTTCGTTCGCGTGCCCGGTCATCACGGTCGGCGGCACCAACGGCAAGGGCTCGACCTGCGCGATTCTGGAAGCGATCCTGCTGCGCGCCGGCTACGCGGTCGGCTGCCATACGTCGCCGCATCTGCTGTCGTTCAATGAGCGGGCGCGCATCAACGGCGCCAATGCCAGCGACGCCGACCTGCTGCCGCACTTCGAAGCGGTCGAGCAGGCGCGCGTGAATCTGCCCGACGCCCCGACGCTGACTTACTTCGAATTCACGACGCTCGCGATCATGCATCTGTTCGCGTCGCGCGGGCTCGACGCGGTGATCATGGAAGTGGGTCTGGGCGGGCGGCTCGACGCGGTCAATATTCTCGATACCGACTGCGCGATCATCACCAGCATCGATATCGACCACACCGAATATCTCGGCGACACGCGCGAGAAAATCGCGCTCGAAAAGGCTGGTATCTTCCGCGCCGGCAAGCCGGCGATTTGCGCGGATCCGTTGCCGCCGCAAACGCTGGTCGATCACGCGAACGCGATCGGCGCCGATCTGTGGTTATTCGGCCGCGATTTCCGCTACGAAGGGCAGGCTGGCAGCGAGCGGCAGCAGTGGAGCTACATCGGCCGCACGCTGCGGCGCTCCGCGCTGGCCTATCCGGCGCTGCGCGGCGCGAACCAGCTGATCAATACCTCGGCCGCGCTGGCCGGGCTGGAAGCGCTGCGCGAGCGGCTACCGGCGTCGGCGCAGGACATTCGTCTCGGGCTCGCCAACGTCGAGTTGCCGGGCCGCTTCCAGGTGCTGCCCGGCAAGCCGTCAATCGTGCTCGACGTCGGCCACAACCCGCACGCGGCAGCAGTACTGGCACAAAATCTCGGCAATATGGGCTATTTTCCGTACACTTACGCGGTATTCGGCTCGATGCGCGACAAGGACATTGCCGGCGTGATCGGGCATCTGAAGGGCGAAATCGACCACTGGTGCGTGACCGATCTGCCTACGCCGCGCGGCGCGTCCGCGGGTCAACTGGCTGAGGCGCTGCAAGCAGCCGGTGCCGGCGAAGGGGCGGACCACAGCATCGCGCGCTTCGATTCGCCCGCCGAAGCATTTCAGGATGCGCTAAAACGTGCGTCCGACAATGATAGAATTGTTGTTTTCGGCAGTTTCTTCACCGTTGCGGGCGTTATGGCCTACCGGAAATCGCGGCAACACTGAACGCGGGCAGCCTCCAACCAAGGCATCCATGGGAATTTTCTCGTTCGGCAAAAAAGACGACGCACCGACCCGGCGCGGCGCAAGTTCCACTTCAAGCCGAAGCAATCGTAGCGAACGCGCGGAGCGCGTGGAAAGGCGAACCCGGCGCGCAGAGCGCCCGTCCGGCGACGCGGATGCAATGCTGCTCGATCCGACCCTACCTGAAAAGCAGCGCGCGCGGCGGCGCCTGGTTGGTGCGATCGCGCTGGTGGTGGCGGCGGTGGTGATTCTGCCGATGGTGCTCGATTCGCACCCGAAGCCCGTCACCGACGATATTTCCATCGATATTCCTAGCCGGCCCGTGTCGCGCGAGCGCGCGGCGAATCCGCAAGACACGCAGGCGGGCGTAGCGCCGGACAACCCGGCCGCGCCGGAAACCGCACCGGGCGCCTCGAACCTGGTAGCGGCCGTGCCGCCGGCGGGCGCCGCGCCGCAGACGAACGCACAGCAGGGCGAGGGCGCAACGGGGCAGCGCGCGCAGGCGGGTAGCACGGGCAAGACACAGCAGCAGGCGCAGGGCGCGGTCGCGAACAACTCGGCCAACGGCGCGACGAACAGCGCAGCCAACCATATGGCGAACAACGCGCAGGCGCCGTCCGGGAAACCCGCGGCCAAAGCGAACACTGCGGCGAACAACGCAGCAACCAGCTCACAGAACCCGCCGGCCACGACCTCGGCCGCCCGATCCTCGACAACGTCATCCAACAGCGCACCGTCCACGTCGGCGCAGAGCGCCGCGGCCGCCGCGCAAGCTGAGCCGGCCACACCGGCTGCGCCGCCCGGCAGCCGTTTCGCGGTACAGCTCGGCTCGTTTCCGGACGATGCGAGCGCGCGCGCGTGGGAGAGCAAGTTGAAAGCGGCGGGAGTTCCCGCATATATCGAAAAGCGCAAGCAGTCGGACGGTTCGATGCGCACGCTGTTGCGCGCCGGCCCGTTTGCGGACCGGGCCGCGGCTTCGGCGGCGATCGCGAAGGTTCGCGAAGCCGGTCTGACGTCCGGCGCGAACAACGGCTCGGCACAGTAAGCCGGCGATGTTCACCGCGTTCGACTACGCTGTTATGGCGGTGATCGGCCTGTCGGCGCTGCGCGGTACGTGGCGCGGCTTTCTGTCCGAGGTGTTCGGGCTGATCGGCTGGATCGCGGCATTTCTGATCGCGTGCCGCTTCGTCGGGCTGGTGGTGCCGTATATGCCGGAGCATTGGCCCGGTGGCGTGCTGACCCAGTGGCTGCTGGCGTTCGCGATCATCGTGGTCGGCGTGATGCTGGTGGCGAGCGTGGCGAATGCGTTGCTGGTCCGTCTCGTGCAGGTGTCGGGCTTGAGCGGGGTGGACCGCTCGCTCGGATTGATGTTCGGCCTCGTACGCGGGGTCGTGCTGGTGCTGATTCTGGTCGCCGTCGCGGGCCTGACCGAGCTGCCCCAGCAGGAATTCTGGCGCAATGCGCTGCTGCGGCCGTATGCGGAGCAGGGCGTGCGAGAGTTGAAGCCCTTGCTTCCCGACGCACTGGCGGCATACGTGCACGTGTAGCGGCAGCAGCGGCGTTTCAGGCGGTAACACGGCGGCAACCCGGCCAATCCGGTGCCGCACAGCGGCGGCAGGCCATCATCGCCGTTATGAATTTCGTACCTTTGAAGGACATGCCATGTGCGGCGTCGTAGGCGTAGTTTCCCAATCCCCGGTCAACCAGCTGATTTATGACAGCCTGCTGCTGTTGCAGCACCGCGGTCAGGACGCCGCGGGCATCGCAACCGCGAACGGCAGCAACTTCCACATGCACAAGGCCAACGGCATGGTGCGCGACGTGTTCCGCACGCGCAACATGCGCAGCCTGCCCGGCACGGTCGGCATCGGCCAGGTGCGCTACCCGACCGCGGGTTCCGCGTCGAGCGAAGAGGAAGCGCAGCCGTTCTACGTGAACGCGCCGTTCGGCATCATCCTCGCGCACAACGG
>DATLOW010000018.1:0-56260 GCA_035536055.1 Paraburkholderia sp.
TACGGCGCGCCTGCGCCAGCGCTTCGCTGCCATTCGAAGCGGAGATCGCCTCGTGGCCCATCAGCTTCGCGAGCTCGGTGAAAGTCCACGTCGTGTCGTGGTCGTCGTCTACGAATAGCAGTTTCATTGCTGGCCTGTCCCGGTTTGCCGCTACGCGAACGCATCTTCCGGTTTGCGTTGTGCGCGAAGCGAAGGCCGCATCGAGATTCGACGGATGCACGCTGCAAGCTGCTCCGTATGGCTGCGCGTATTGCACGTTTCGTATTGCGTTTGCTGCGTGGCAATGTCGCGCGAGTGCTTTCGAGTATAGATGGTCATCTTCGCCGCATATGCATCTACGTTGACGTGCATGACCTGCATACACGCCGCGACAGCTCCGATGCGCGCGCATTGCGCGCGCCGCAGTGCCCGCGCCGTCGCTGCCCGGTGTCCGAAACTGTTGGTATACGTACGAACCGCGCGGCTTGATACGCGCGTACGCTGCGATTGTGCAGTTAATGCACGATCGCACGATCGCACGATCGATCGCAGAGAGCAGCGAGATGTACCGCAACTACGAATACCGCGACTACGTGGTCAACATCGTGGTGGAGGTGTTGCTGCGTGTGCAGGACAGGATCACCCGCGAACCGAGCTTCACCGCCGTGGTGCAGGTGACGAGCAAACGCGCGTCCGCCCCGCTGACCGCGCCGCTACGGATCGAGGGCAGAACCGGCGAGGCCTTTCACACCGAAGCCGACGCCGTGATGGGCGGCTATACCGCGGGACAAGTGCTGATCGACCGGTTGTTGCGCACACAGCAAGCGCATCAGTGAGCGCAGCGGGTCACGGCATCTCTTTCTGCGCCCCGCGCAAAGGGCATCGCTACAAGGGTCACAGCGGGATCACCGCGCGGCCTCGTCGCAGCATCACAAAGCCACCTGCACCCCCAGTTCGACCACATCCTCCGCACGCAACCCGTAATACTCGGCACTCGGCGCCGAATGAAACGACATCTGCCCGAACAGCGCCTTGCGCCAGCGCATCATGCCGCGGCTCGAGCGCCCCTTGAAGGCCTCGTCGCGCGGCAGAAAGTAGGTCGTGCGCGCGGCATCGTAGCGCCAGTCGCCGAGCCGTCCGCTTAGCGATGCGAGCAGCCGCGGCAAATCCGGTCGTTCGACAAACCCATGACGCGCGACGATCTCGTAGCATCCGTCGCCAAGTTCGCGTGTCTCGATGCGCGAGCGTTCGTCGATGCGCGGCGCCGATTCGGCGATATCGGTAAAGAAAATGGTCGTCTGGTGCAGCACGTGGTTGTGCCGCAGGTTGCTGACAAAGGCCGCGGGCGTCACGCCGGGCCGGTTGCCCGGATAAACAGCCGTGCCGGGCACGCGCGCCGGGCCCGGCACGGCAGCGAGCGCCTCGCGCAGAAACGCGTCCAGACAGGCGGCGCGCGCCGCGTGCTGCGCGCCCAGTTCGCGTCCGCGGTTCCACGTCGACATCAGCACGAACAGCAGCAGGCCGACCGCGATCGGAAACCAGCCGCCAGAGGCGATCTTCGGTACGTTCGCCGCGACCAGCGTCAGGTCGAGCGCGAGCAGCGGCGCGCTGACCAGCGCGACGCGGTACAGCGGCCAGCGCCACACATTGTGGGACACGCTGATCATCTGAAGCGTGGTGATCGACATCGTCAGCGCGACCGCGATGCCGTAGGCCGAAGTCAGCCGCGCCGAACTGTGCGCGACCAGCACGAGGCAAAGCACCGCCACGAATAGCACCGCATTGACCGCCGGCGAATAAACCTGCCCGTGCTGGCGCTTCGACGTCTCGACGATCTGCACGCGCGGCAAGAAGCCCAGTTCGATCGCCTGGCTCGTCATCGAGAACGCGCCGGAGATCACCGCCTGCGAAGCGATGATGGTGGCCAGCATCGCGATCGCCACAGTCGGCACCAGCGCCCATGCGGGCGCCGCATGAAAGAACGGCTGCTGGAACGAGCCGGGGTCGTACAGCAGCGTCGCGGCCTGGCCGAAATAGCCCAGCACGATCGCTGGAAAGACGATCACCAGCAGCGCGATGCGGATCGCGTTGCGCCCGAAATGGCCGATATCGGCATACAGCGCTTCCGCGCCGGTCAGCGCGAGGATCACCGCGCCGAGTATCGTGAAGGCCAGTTGCGGACGCTGCACGACGAGCGCCCACGCCCACAGCGGCGACAGCGCGCGCAGCACCTGCGGATGCTGCACGATGCGATACACGCCGAGCGCGGCCAGCGACACGAACCACACCGCCATCACCGGGCCGAAGGTACGGCCGACCGCGCTGCTGCCGCGCCGCTGGAACGCGAACAGCGCCACCAGGATCACCGCCGCGATCGGCACCACCCACGGCCCGAAGCCCGGATCGATCTCCTGCAGGCCCTCCACCGCCGACAGCACCGACACGGCCGGCGTGATCATCGAATCGCCGTAGAACATCGCCGCGCCGAACAGCCCCGCCAGCAGCAGCGCGCGCGGCACCCGGCGGCCGGCGCGCTGATAGCCCGAGCGCACCAGCGCAGTCAACGCGATGATGCCGCCCTCGCCTTCGTTGTCCGCGCGCAGTACGTACCACGCATACTTCAGCATCACGACGATCACCACCGCCCATACGATCATCGACAGCACGCCCATCACCACCTGCACGTTCACCACGCCGGCGTCGCTCACGGCCTGCCGCAACGCATAGATCGGGCTGGTGCCGATATCGCCGAACACTACGCCGAGCGCGCCGAGTACCAGCGCGCTATCGCCAGCGCGGCGCGAAGCGGTCGCGCCGGGCCGTGGGTTGGCCTGCGGTCTGAGCATGTCTGCGAGGATGTCTGCGAGGGAAAGCCGCGCCGGCGCGCAGGTCGAACACGCCACGGCAACGGAACAGCAAGGGCGCCAGCAAGCCATGGTCCCGGTATCGGCGGATTTCCGGACTTCGTTACGCCGCGCGCCGGCCGATGCGGCATCGGCCCGCTCGACGCCGCGCCAGGGCCTGCGCAAAAGCCAGACGTCCGCGCTGGACTGCCCGCTGCGCGCGCGTCCCTGACGAAGGACCCCGACGCAGGCCCCCGACGCAAGACTCATGACGCAGGACCCTGACGCGCGACCCCGATGCACAACTGTCTGAAAACCGCGGTACGCGGCTTGCTGCAGAGTACCAGTCCAGCCGGCCGTGGAGAACAAATTGGCGCACCGGGATTTCATCGCGATCGGCACCTCGTCGGGCGGCGTCGACGCGTTGCAAAGCCTTGTGTCGCAGCTGCCGCCCGACCTGCCGGCGACGCTGGCGATCGTCATGCACGTCGGCGCGCACGCCAGCATCCTGCCGTCGCTGCTGACCGCCGCCGGCCCGTTGCCCGCCACCCATGCGAAAGACGGCGAGCCTTACGCGCCGGGCAGAATTTACGTGGCGCCGCCGGACCTTCACATGGTGGTTGAAGGCGCGCAACTGCGCATCGTGAAAGGTGCAAAGGAAAATTTCGCGCGGCCGGCCATCGATCCGCTACTCCGCAGCACGGCCACCGAGAAAGGGCCGCGCGCGGTCGGCGTGATCCTGACCGGCCTGCTGGACGACGGCGCCGCGGGTCTCGAGGCGATCCAGGCATGCGGCGGCGCGACCATCGTGCAGGACCCCGACGACGCCTTTGCCGGCGACATGCCGCTGCATGCGTCGCCGTTCGCCGACGACATCTTGCCGCTTGCCGCGCTGGGGGCGCGCTTCGTGGAGCTCACGCGCAATGAGCCGGGCCGCGTCGCGCGCGACGATAGCGCGCGACGCGGCATCCTCGAACGGCTCTATGCGGAACAACGCGCGTGGCACGGCTCCCACGCTGCAGTGCGGGATCTGACACGTATCGCAGAGCCGTCGACCTTCACCTGCCCGGAATGCAGCGGCGCGCTATGGCGGCTCAATGGCACGCGCATGGTGCGCTACCGCTGTCATACCGGTCACGCCTATTCGTCGGCATCGCTGACGCAGGGCCGCAGCGACGATGTCGAACGCACGCTGATGGAAACGCTGCGCGCGCTGCATGAGCGCGAAATGATGAGCCGCGCCCTCAGCGAGCACTTTGCGGGGGTCGGAAACGTTGCCGCGCAGCAACGCGAGCAGGATACCGCGCGGCGCGCGGCCAGGGCGGCAGGGATATTGCAGGCGCTGATTGCCGACAGCTAGTGGCCGATGGGCGATAATAGTCAACGCACGACCGTGCGTATGCGCGGCTGGGTTTCTCCAAAGCCGGCGACGCCCACTATTATTCCCAGCATAGGACCAGCAGCCATGCCAAAACGACGCGGGCAGACATTGCCAGGCCAGGCACTCCATCCGATCGTCGGCATCGGCGCTTCGGCTGGCGGGCTTAGCGCGCTCCTCGAATTCTTCGAGGCGCTGCCTGCGCATACGTCGATGGCCTTCGTCGTGGTGGTGCATCTGTCACCCGATCACGAAAGCAATCTGCCGTCGCTGCTGCAGAAGGCAACCACCATGCCGGTTCTGCAGGTCACCAGTCCCACGCATATCGAACCGGACCACGTCTATCTGATCGCACCCTCGCTCGAGCTGACGATGGTCGACGACTCTCTGCGCGTCGCGCCGAAGCAGCCGGACGAAGGCGGCCGCCGCGCCGCGATCGACCTGTTCTTCCGCACGCTTGCCGAAACGCATCGCAGCCGCGCGATCGGCATCGTGCTGTCGGGCGCCGGCTCGGACGGCTCGGTCGGGCTGTCGCGCGTGAAGGAAATGGGCGGCATCACGCTCGCGCAGGACCCTTCCGAGGCCGAATACGACAGCATGCCGCGCAGCGCAATCGCCACCGGCATGGTCGATTTCGTGCTGACCGCGGCCGAGATGCCGCAGCGTCTGATGGACCTGTGGCTCACCGCGCGCGAAATCACGCTGCCGGTGGTCGACAGCGATGAGCCCGAGGAACAGCGCACCGACGAAAACGCCGAGCGCGCGCTGCGCGAAATCATGGTGATCCTGCGCACCCGCACCGCGCACGACTTCCGCCATTACAAGCGCGCCACGGTGCTGCGCCGGATCGAGCGGCGCCTGCAGGTCAACGGCATCACCGACCTGCAGGCGTACCGCGACTTCCTGCATCTGCATCCGGACGAAACCCAGGCGCTGCTGCAGGACATGCTGATCAGCGTGACGAACTTCTTTCGCGACAAGGAAGCGTTCGACACGCTCGAACGCGAAGTGCTGTCGCAGCTGTTCGAAGGCCGCACCGAGCAGGACCGCATCCGCGTGTGGTCGGTCGGTTGCGCGACCGGCGAAGAAGCGTATTCGCTGGCGATGCTGCTGCAGGAGCGCTCGCTGAAATCGCCCGAGGGCATATCGTTCCAGGTGTTCGCCACCGATATCGACGAACGCGCGATCTCGTTCGCGCGCGCGGGCCTGTATCCGGACTCGATTCTCGCCGACGTGACGCCGGGCCGCGTGCGGCAGTTCTTTTCGAAAGACGCCGCGCACTACCGGATCAAGAAGGAACTGCGCGAGCATATGCTGTTCGCGCATCACAACGTGCTGAGCGACCCGCCGTTTTCGCGGCTCGACGTGATCTGCTGCCGCAACCTGCTGATTTATCTCGACCGCGAAGCGCAGATCGAGATCCTGAAGATGTTCCATTTCGCGCTGCGGCCCGGCGGTGTGCTGTTCCTCGGCAGCTCCGAATCGGCCGACAGCGTCAGCTCGATGTTCAGCGTGATCGACAAGCGCAATCGCATCTACCGCGCGAACATGGCGGTGCGCGGCGACACGCCGGTGCCGGTCGCGTTGTCGGGCACGCTGAGCACGCGGCCGATCGTCGCCACCGTGCAGCCGCCGGGACGCCGGCGCTTTTCGTTCGGCGACCTGCATCAGCGCCTCGTCGAGCAATATGCGCCGCCCAGCGTATTGGTGAGCCGCGAATCCGAAATCGTCCATCTGTCGGATCGCGCTGGGCGCTTCCTGCAGTACTCGGGCGGCGAGCCGTCGCACAACATCGTTGCGGTGGTGCGGCCGGAGCTGCGGCTCGAACTGCGCACCGCGATCTATCAGGCGCTGCATACGAACCGCAGCGTCGAAGCGCGGCGCGTGCATATCGAGCGGGAGGGCCGCTCGTATTTCGTCAACATGACCGCACGCCCGGTGCACGATCCCGAAGCCAATGCCGACTTCGTGCTGATCCTGTTCGACGAAGTGGAAGACAGCATGGGCGGCGCCGAAACGAACGCCGCCGATGCGCAGAAAGACCCGATCATCAGCCAGCTCGAGCGCGAACTGCAGCGCACCAAGGAGCAATTGCAGTCGACCATCGAGCAGTCGGAAACCTCCACCGAGGAACTGAAGGCATCGAACGAAGAGCTGCAGGCGATCAACGAGGAACTGCGCTCGGCAACCGAGGAACTCGAAACCAGCAAGGAAGAGCTGCAGTCGATCAACGAAGAACTGACCACCGTCAACGCCGAGCTGAAGTCGAAAGTCGAGGAAACCGGCAAGATCAACGACGACCTGCACAACCTGATCGCCGCCAACGACATCGGCACGATCTTCGTCGACCGCAATATCTGCATCAAGCGCTACACGCCGCGCGCCACCGACGTGTTCAGCATTATCCCATCCGATATCGGCCGCTCGCTGCTCGACATCACGCACCGGCTCGAGTACGCCAAGCTCGCCGACGACGCGGCCGAAGCCTTCGACTCGCTGCGCCTGATCGAGCGCGAACTGAAGAGCAACGACGGGCGCTGGTATCTGGCGCGCTTCGTGCCGTACCGCACCACCGAAGACCGCATCGACGGCGCGGTGCTGTCGTTTATCGACATCACCGGCCGCCGCCATGCGGAAGAGCGGCTACGCGAAGGCGAGCGGCTGATGCGCATCGTCGCAGAGGGCACCAGGGATTACGCGATCATCACGTTCGACGACAACAGCAACATCACCAGCTGGAACGTCGGCGCCGAGCGTATTTTCGGCTACAGCGAGGCGGAGATGATCGGCCAGTCGGCCGACGTGCTCTATACGGAAGACGATCGCGCGGCCAACGTCGCGCAGCGCGAATTCGCCGAGGCGCGGCTGAACGGCCGCACCGAGGAAGAACGCTGGCATCTGCGCAAGGACGGCACGCGCTTTTTCGCAAGCGGCGTGCTGGCGCGTCTGGACGAGCCCGGCATCAGCGGCTTTGCGAAGATCGCGCGCGACCTCGGCGAACTGTCACCGGCCACCGCCGCCGGCCGCACTGCGCACAGCGACGCGCAACGCGCGAGCGGCGAACAGGACGCGCAGCGGCGCCGCGACGAATTTCTGGCGGTGGTGTCGCACGAACTGAAACACCCGTTGAACCTGATCGCGGCAAGCGCCGAACTGATTGCCCGCTCGCCCGAGACGCGGCGCAACCTGAATATCTCGCGCGCCACCGATACGATCCGCCGCACCGTGCTGAACCAGGCGCAGATCATCGATGACCTGCTCGATATTTCGCGGGTGCGCACCGGCAAGCTGTCGGTGGTGCGCACCGCCGTCGATATGCGCGAGATCGTGCTGCGAGTCTGCAATGCGGTGAAAGACGACGCAGCGCAACGCGGCATCGCGTTGCAGATCGCGATGACCGACGCGCCGGTGGTGCTTCACGCGGATCTGACGCGGGTCGAGCAGATCGTCTGGAACCTGCTCAGCAATGCGTTGAAGTTCACGCAACGCGGCTCGATCGACGTATCGCTCGACGTCAACGAGCATGCCGAGGCCGTGCTGCGCGTCACCGACACCGGCATCGGCATCGAGCCGGCGCTGCTGCCGCAGATCTTCGACATGTTCCAGCAAAGCCGCGATCCGCGCGCGCGGCGCGCCGGGCTCGGCATCGGCCTCGCGCTGGTGCGCGATCTGGTGAACCTGCATGGCGGCGCGGTGCGCGCCGAATCGGACGGCCCCGGCCGCGGCGCGAGCTTTACCGTCACGCTGCCGACGCAGCGCAGTTTCGTCGGCACGCATGCGCCGGCCGGCATCGCCGCCGACTCGCTGAAAGGCCTGCGCGTGCTGATGGTCGACGACGACGCAATGACCGTCGAAACCTTCAGGCTGCTGCTCGAAGGCGAAGGCGCGCTGGTGCAGACCGCCACCAGCGGCCCGCAGGCGCTGTCGATGCTGGACGGTGACCTGCCGGACATCGTGCTGTCCGACATCGGTATGCCGGGCATGGACGGTATCGAATTCGTCGGCCGGCTGCGCGAGCGCTCGACCGCCAAATCCGTCATCTGTATCGCGCTGAGCGGCTTTGCGCAGCAGGCCGATATCAGCGAAGCGAAACATGCGGGCTTCGATGCGCACCTGAAAAAGCCCGTGTTGCTCGACGATCTGCTGACGGTTTTCGCACGGCTGCGCCCCTAAGGCCGCGTGCATCGGATGGGAAATGGGTGGGAATGAGCGTCTTTAAACCGGAAGGAAACTCATGAAGACCGTCGACCCGGACAAGAAAGCGAAGGCACAATTCGACGAAGCGATCATGCGGCTCGACGCTGCGCAGCAACGGCTGGACGCGTTGTTCGACAATCCGCTCGCCGACGACGAGAGCCGCGCCGCCGCGCAGAGCGCCTACGACGAAGCGCGTCTGCTGTGGCTGTCCAGCGAGGCGGTCCTGCGCAGCGCGGCGGTCAATCATCCGCGGCCGTCGCCGCGCAACGTGCTGATCCTGCGCGGCAACGCGCATATCGCCGAATCCATTGCGCTGCTGCTGCGCCTGCGCGGCTACGGCGTCACCGTGGTGAGCAAGCATCGCCTCGACGAGCCGGTGCCGCATGCACCGGCCGCCGCGATCATCGTCGATATCGAGCGCGAGCAGGACCGCGAATGGCTCGGCTCGATCGAGAAACTGCGCACCACCGCGGCGACACGGATTGTCGCGATGATTCCGGCGGCGCTGCAACGTCGCAACTGGCAGGGCTTCGACTCCGTGCTCGTAAAGCCGGCCTCGATCGACATGCTGGTGCAATGCATGAACCTCAGCGCCGATTCCAACCCGGATGCTGCCGACAACCAACCCGGTTCGCGCGCTTCGTGACACCACGCGCTGCGCCCAGCGGAGATTGACGTGCAACGGTCGTTTTTCTATATCGACGGCGCGAGCGACAGCGCGTTTCCCGAACCCGAACTGATCCTGATCGACAAGGCAGGTTATACAGTCGCGCTGAATCGCGTCGCGGTCGACGCCGGCCCGCAAACCGAGTCCGCCATGCAGCGGCCGGTGTTCAGCGCACTGCTGCGGCGCATGAGCGCGGGCGATCTGCTGGTGGTGCTAAGGGTTTCGTCGCTGGGCTACAGCGCGCGCGACGTGCTGGACACGCTGATGCGCTGCCGGGCCGCGGGACTCGCCGTGCGCTGCATCGAACTGGGCAGCACCGACCTGGCCGGCCGGCCCGAGCCGCAGGCGGTCAAGATGTTGCGCGCGGTGGTGCGCATGGAGATCGCGACGCGCAGCGAGCGCAGCAGGAAAGGGCTGCAGACGGCGCAAATGAACGGCCAGCGGACCGGCCGCCCAGCATCGCTGTCCGGGCGCGATCAGGAGCGCGCGCTGCGCTCGCTCGACAAGGGGCTGTCGGTCAGCGAGGTGGCGCGCCGCTTCGGCACGTCGCGGCAAACCATCATGCGAATCCGCGCCGCGTCCGCGGCAGCGACAGCGGCGGTGGCGACGCAGCTGGAACCGTAAGCGCGGCTGTTCGCGCGCATGCCCGCGCCGCGCGGGTGCTCTCCTCGCCGCGGCATGGCGTATGCGAAACAACGGATGCGTCCGGCCGATGCCGGGTATCCGTTTACAAAGCGCAAGGAGAGCCACGTGTCCCAACATCCCGCCCACGCCCAGGACCATCGCCATCCGGGCCAGCCGAACCCCGCCGACGTCGAACGCGCACTTGCCGGCGTCAACTACCCGACGACCCGCGAAAAGCTCGTGCTGCAGGCACGCAGAAATCACGCGAATACCGACGTCGTCGACCTGGTCGCGCGGTTGCCCGACCGCGACTTCGACAGCCCCGCGGCCGTTGCGAAAGAAATTTCGCGTATTCAATGAACCGGGAGGCCGCCATGGAACGCAAAAACCCCAGCGCGCCGCGCGCTAACGAGCGGCAGCAGCAGCCCGGCGGCGGCAAGCCCGCCGACGATACGCTGCAAAGCCGGAAAGACGACGCGGAAAAGCGCAAGCACCCCGCGTCGGAAAACGAACTGAAAACGACGCAGGACAAGAACCCGGTGCCGCCTGACACCACCCGCGAATCGACGGGCAAATCGACGGGCGAATCAACGCTCAAATAAGCAGGTACATGCCGCCCTCAGCCGGGTCGAACCCGCCCGGCTGCCTGAACGTCGCCGGGCGCGCCGCAGGCTGCGCGCCCGTGCCCGCGTCGCCCCCGCCGCCATCCGTCACGGCTCCAGCTTCACCTTCATCCATCCCGCTTCGCGCTTGTCGAAGGCCTTGTACGCGTCGATCACATTGATCATCGGCTCGCGCTGCGTCAGCACCGCGATCGGATCGAACGAGCCGCTGCGCACCAGTTCGACCAGTTTCGGCGTGATCGAGCGGTGATTGCAATTGCCCATCTTCAGCGACAGGTTGCGGTTCATCGCCTGGCCGATCGGGAAGAACCGGTCGTTCTCCGGGTACACGCCGATCACCGCGACGGTACCGGCCTTCGCCACCGCCATCACTGCCCAGCGCAGCACCTGTGACGGCCCGCTGCCAGGTTTCCAGTTACCATTCTGTTCGTTGCGCTGCGGCGCGATCTCGCGTAACTCCTCGTCGAATTCGCGCTCGCTGCCCTGCTGGTTAGCCGCGGCCGGTCCCTGGCTCGCGCGCAGCGCATCGACGCCGACGGCGTCGATCACACGGTCGACGCCAATGCCGCCGGTCAGTTCGAGAATGGTCTGCACCGGATCGTCGCGATCGAAATCGATTATCTCGGCGCCCTGCTGCCGCGCCATCTCGAGCCGCGACGCGAGGCGGTCGACCGCAATCACGCGGCCCGCGCCCATCAGCTTCGCGCTGGCGATTGCGAACTGCCCGACCGGCCCCGCGCCGAACACCGCCACCGTATCGCCATGCTTGACTTCCGCCAGTTGCGCGCCGAAATAGCCGGTCGGAAAGATATCGGACATCAGGATCGCGCGGTCGTCGTCGATGTCGTCCGGCAGCCGGATCAGGCTCGCGTGCGCGAACGGCGTGCGCGCGTATTGCGCCTGCAGGCCGTCGAATGGACCGGTCGGTTTGGGGCCGCCGTAGAACGCGGTGCCGGCGAGCGGTCCGTTCGGATTGGCGGTATCGCATTGCGCGGTGTAGCCGGAGCGGCAATACGCACAAAAGCCGCACGAAATGGTCGACGGCACCAGCACGCGATCGCCGCGCATCAGGTTGCGCACGCCGCGCCCGACTTCCTCGACGATACCCACCGCCTCGTGACCGAGAATCGTGCCGGGCTGCATGCCTGTCATCGTGCCGCGCACCATGTGCAGATCCGTGCCGCAGATTGCGCTCGACGTGATGCGCACCAGCGCGTCGCCCGGCTGCCGCAGCACCGGATCGTCGACCGTATCGAGGCGGATATCGCCGATACCGTGAAATACGACTGCTTTCATCGAAGTTTCTCCATAGACGGGTTGAGCCCCGAGGTTGGAGCCCTGCCGTTGAGCCCTGCCGTTGAGCCGTTCAGCCCTGCAGTTGAGCCCCCGGGGAAGCCGCTACTGCGGCTGCAACCTCAGGTTCAGCAAGCGCAAGTCCCGGCACCTGCAACGCCGGACCGCAAGCGTCGGGCATCGGTTATGCGGACAGCCCACGGAGTCCATCCGCATGCCGCCCACCATGTCCAATCCGCGCATCTCCGTCGTCGTGCTGACGCATAACCGCATCGCGCAGCTGATCGAAACGCTTTCGTGCCTGCAGGCGCTGCCCGAACGTCCACCGATCGTGGTCGCCGACAACGCCTCGAGCGACGGCACCGTGCGCATCGTCGACCTGCTGTTTCCCGGCGTACGGGTCGTGCAATGCGCGACCAATCTCGGCGCAGCCGGACGCAATCGCGGCGTGGCCTGCGTACAGACCGACTACGTCGCGTTCTGCGACGATGACACCTGCTGGCAACCGGGCGCGCTGGCCGAAGCGGTGCGCGTGCTCGACGCATCTCCGCAGATCGGCATCGTCAATGCGCGCGTGGCGGTCGGCACGGACGGCGCCGACGATCCGACCTGCGCGCAGATGGCGCACAGTCCGCTCGATGCGGCCGGCTTGCCGGGACCGTCGCTGGTCGGCTATATGGCCGGCGCCTGTGTGATGCGCACCGCGCTGTTTCGCGCGCTCGGCGGATATGACGCGCGGCTCTTCATCGGCGGCGAGGAACAGCGCTTCGCGCTGGACGTACTGACGGCGCGCCGGGCAATCGTCTACTGCGCATCGATCGTGACGGTGCATCGTCCTTCGCCGGTACGCGACAGCCCGCTGCGGCGGCGCATGCTGGCGCGCAACGCGGCGTGGACCGCATGGCAGCGCTTGCCGCTGTACGCGGCGCTGACTGCCAGCGCGCAGGCGTTCGCGTGCTTCTACCGCGAACGCACGCTATGCAGGGACGGCCTGGCGCTGCTGCGCGGTCTGGTCTGGGCGCTGCGCGAGCGGCACGTGGTGCCGCTGCGCGTACTGGCGCTGCGCGCCGAAGTACAGCGCGCCGAACGGCGCCGCGCGCGTCACGCAGCGGCCGACAGCGTGCACGGCAATGCGGCGCGCGGCACGGTCAGCCCCGATTGACGCCGGCCACGGGCACGCGCGCCGCCGCCGCGCGGATGCTGTCGACCAACGCATCGACTGCGACCGGCTTGGTCAGATGCGCGACGAAACCATCGCCGGCGACGCCGTCGCGCGCATGCTGCGCGGGCTCGGTATAGCCGCTCAGCGCGATCGCCGGCAGACGCGCGCCAGCCGGCACCGCAGCGCGCGCTTCGAGTGCGCGGATCCGTTCGAGCACCTGATAACCATCGTCCGCGCCGAGCACGATGTCGCACAACAACACCTGCGGCCACGCCCGATGAGCCATGCCGTCGAGCTGCCTGAGCGCGTCGTCGCCGCTCGCCGCGAGCAGCACCCGCGCGCCGTTCGCGCACAGCACCGCTTCGAGCGCGTCGCGGGCCTCTTCCTCGTCGTCGAGCGCCAGCACCGTGAAGCCGGCCAGCGGCTCGCCGGACGATGCCGCGGCGGGCGGCGCAGCGGCATCGGGGAGCGGGTGGTCCGCTTCGCCGGCCGCGCTGGGCGCGCCGATTACCGCGCGCAGCGGCAGCACCGCCGCATACGCGACCTGGCTATCCACCTGGGTCGCCGTAAATGCACCGCCCAGCGCCGCGAGCCGCTTCTCCATATCGCGCGCCACCGGCTCGGCCATTTCGCCGGGCCGCTCGCGCGCCCCCGATACGCTGAGCCACGCATGATTCGCGCGCCGCTCGACGTGCACCTCGAGGGTCTCGCCGGGCCGCGCGCGCTGCAGTTCGTTGCGGCACAGCGCCGCGACGATGCGCTTCATTTCGAGCAGATCGCCACTGACGCATAGCGCAGGATCGGCCATCGTCACGTGCCAGCGCACCCGGCACCGCGCCAGTTCGCCGTGCAGATCGTCGCCGACCGCGGCCAGCAGCGGCCCGAGCGCCACCGCCTGAGCGGTCGCCTTGCGCTGCATATGTTCCAGTTCGCCCTGCTGCCACTGCAACGCCCACATCTTCGCGTACACGCCGTCGCGCGCCAGCAATTCGTCGTGCGCGCCCTGCTCGACGATGCGGCCGTGCTCCATCACCAGAATCCAGTCGGCGTCGACCACGGTAGACAGTCGATGCGCGATCGCAATCGACGTGCGACCCTGCGCGAGCCGCTTCAGTTCGGTCTGGATCGCGCGCTCCGAGCGCGTATCGAGCGCCGACGTGGCCTCGTCGAACACAATGATGCGCGGGTTCTTCAGGATCGCGCGCGCGATCGCAATGCGCTGCCGCTCGCCGCCGGACAGCCGCAACCCGCGTTCGCCGACGCGCGTGTCGTAGTGATCGGGCAGCCGGTCGATAAAGCCGTCGAGCTGCGCGGCGCGCGCGGCCCGCACCACGTCGGCGCGCGTCGCGCCGGGCCGGGCATAGCCGATGTTGTAGGCGATCGTGTCGTTGAACAGCACGGTATCCTGCGGCACGATGCCGATCGCTTCGCGCAGGCTCGCCTGCGTGACGCCGCGCAGATCCATGCCGTCGATGCTGACGCTGCCCGCGCCCGGCCGGTACAGCCGGAACAACAGACGCATCAGCGTCGACTTGCCAGAGCCGCTGCCGCCGACCACCGCCAGACGGTGCCCGGGATGCACGCGAAAACTGACGTCGCGCAACACCGGCCGCGCCGCATCGTAGCCGAAATCGACATGCGCGAATTCGATCGCGCCCTGCGTGACCACCAGCGGTTGCGCATCGGGCAGGTCGACGTCCTCGCCGGCTTCGCCGCGTGCCGACAGAATCGCGAACATCCGCTCGACGTTGACCTTCGCATCGTTGGTCTCGCGAAACACGAAGCCGAGCGTGTTGAGCGGCATGCATACCTGAATGATGTACGCATTGACCAGCACCAGATCGCCGACACTCATCGCGCCTGCCACCACCTGCTGTACCGCGAGCAGCAGCACCGCGGCGACGCCCATCGCGATCACCGCGCTCTGGCCGACGTGCAGCGCGGTCAGCGCGCGCTGGTTGGCGATGCGCGCGTCGATCCACAGCTCGAGCACTTCGTTCAGGCGGCGCGCTTCGGTATCCTCGCGCGCGAAGAACTTGACGGTATCGTAGTTCAGCAGACTGTCGACGAGGCGCCCGTCCGATTGCGCTTCGAGCGCATTCACGCGCCGCTGCACGACGAGCCGCCGCCGCGTGAACACATACGTATAGATCGCATAGCAGACGAAAGTCGCCGCGATCGCGATCGTAAAGCCCAGCGCATAGCCGCGCGCGAGAATCACGAGGATCGTGACGATCTCGACAAAGGTCGGCACGATCGCGAAGATCGCCGTGCCGAGCAGAAAGCCGATCCCGTCGGCGCCCTTCTGCACGTCGCGCACGACCGTGCCGGTTTCGCGCCGCGCATGGAAGCGCGCGCCGAGCCGGTGCAGATGCGTGAAGGTGCGCTCGGTGAAGGCGGCCACGGTACGCTGCGTGACCACGCTGAAGACCACGTCGCGCGCTTCGTTCAGTGCGTCGCCCAGAAAACGCAGCAGCGCATACGCGAGCACCAGAAATACCGGGAACACCGCCGGCGGCGCCGGATGGCCCAGCTCGTCGACGATCTCGCGCAGCGCGAGCGGCATCGCCACCGTCGCCAGCTTCGCCACGATCATCAACGCGAACGACGCGAGCGTGATGGTGCGGTACTTCAGCAGCGCATGCCACAGGTCCGCCGCGATGCGGCTGCGCGCGCGGGACTGCGCTTCGTCGGGCGTCATCGTTCCTCCGGGGTGAGCGGCCCGCCTTCTCGCGAGCCGCACGCGTGCGCGCAAAGCGCGCACGGCGAACTGCGCGAGCAACCGACGCACCTGCAGTGCTGCGCGCTGGCGCTGGCGCGTCGCTCTGCCCCTTTGTGCAGCCTTTTTGCGCCGCATTGGGTCCCACAGCCTTTTTACACGCGGCGTGTAATTGAGGGACCGCCACAGCGCTTCTTTGCCGTTCATTGCCGTCTGAATCCTCACGCGAGCGATGATTCGCTTCACGACCACCAAGCGAAGCACAAAGCGAAAGCACGCATCGAAACAGGCAGCGCGAAACACCGGTATTTTCTCGAAGGCACAACGAATGCTGTTACAGCTGCACGTGCCGTCCACTAACGACAGCGACAGCGCGACGTGTCACCACCAGCCCACTCGAGAGGAACACTCATGAAAATCGCGCTGATCAGCGAACACGCGTCGCCGCTCGCCATCGCGGGCGGCGTCGATAGCGGCGGGCAAAACATCTATGTCGCGCACGTCGCGCGGCAATTGCATCGGGCGGGCCATCAGGTCGACGTATTCACGCGCAGGGATCGTTCGTTATTGCCGCTGGTGTCCGACATGGACGGGGTCCGCGTCATCCACGTGCCGGCCGGGCCGCCGTCCCAGCTGCCAAAGGAGAGGCTGCTGCCGTATATGAACGAGTTCGCCGATTTTCTGATCGGCTTCTTCAGGCAGGAACGCGAACCGTACCAGCTGATGCACGCGAACTTCTTCATGTCTGGGCTGGTGGCGCTGAAGGTGAAGCGCGCGCTCGGCGTACCGGTGGTCACGACGTTTCATGCGCTTGGCCGGGTGCGGCGCATTCATCAGGGCAAGGACGACGGTTTTCCCGACGAGCGCTTTGCGATCGAAGACGAACTGGTGCGCGATTCGGACGCGATCGTTGCCGAGTGCCCGCAGGACGAAGCCGATCTGATCGAGCTGTATCGCGCCGAGCCGGCGCGCATCGAGATCGTCCCGTGCGGCTTCGACGTCGACGAACTGCAGCGTGTGAACCGCAACCAGGCGCGCGATCAGCTTGGTTGGCCGCGCAACGAATTTGTCGTGCTGCAGCTCGGCCGCCTCGTCGAGCGCAAGGGCATCGACAACGTGATTCGCGGCGTGGGTCTGCTGCGGCGCGCGCACGGCGTGAACGCGCGGCTCTATATCGTAGGCGGCAACTCCGAGGCGCCCAACGAAATCGCCACGCCGGAAATCGCCCGGCTGCGCGGTATTGCGCGGCGCGAACAGGTGGAAGCGCACACCGTCTTCGTCGGCCGGCGCGGACGCGCGCATCTGAGCCGCTTCTACAGTGCGGCCGATGTGTTCGTCACCACGCCGTGGTACGAGCCGTTCGGCATCACGCCAGTCGAGGCGATGGCCTGCGGCACGCCGGTGATCGGCGCGGACGTCGGCGGGATCCGCTATTCGGTCTGCGATGGCGAAACCGGCTGGCTGGTGCCGCCGCGCGACCCGGCTGCGCTTGCCGCGCGGCTCGCGCAACTGCAGGCGGACCCCGCGCTGGCGCGGCGCATGGGCAAGGCCGGCGCGGCGCGCGCGCGGGCCGGGTTTACGTGGCAAGGCGTTGCGCAGTCGCTCGAACAGATCTACCGGCGCGTCGCGAAGCTGCCGCAGCGGCAGCGTGCCGGCGACACGGCGCAAGTCGAAGCGCCACGTTCCGCGGTCGGGGGCGCCTTCGGCTAGCTCATCGTGCATGGGTAATACGCCCGTGCCGGTGTTGTGGCCCGCGTTCTTGCCCGTGTCTTGCCTTCGCCGCCGCGGCAGTGCGTGCAGCATCCAGCCGACGGCGGCCTTCATTGCAACGTTTCGCCTTCACAGCAGGATCCAGTTCAATGGCACCCCCTACCGCGGCCATGCCGCATCACGCGATTTTTCTCGACAAGGACGGCACGCTGCTCGAAGACGTGCCGTACAACGTCGACCCGCACGCGATGCGCTTCGCCCCCGGCGCGCGCGCCGCGCTCGAACTGCTCGCGGGATATCCGTTCAGGCTGATCGTGGTCAGCAACCAGGGCGGCGTGGCCCTGGGGCGCTTTCCGGCGCATGCGCTGGTCGCCGTCGAACGGCGGCTGCACCGGATGTTCGCCGCCTGCGGCGCGACGCTGCACGGCTTCTACTGGTGCCCGCACGATCCGCGCGGCAGCGTGGCGCCCTATGCGCAGCGCTGCGTGTGCCGCAAACCGGCGCCCGGCATGCTGCTGCGCTCGGCGCGCGAACAGTGCATCGCATTGCGCGACTCGTGGCTGGTCGGCGACATACTCGACGACGTCGAAGCTGGCAACCGCGCAGGCTGTCGCACGGTGCTGCTCGACAACGGCAACGAGACCGAATGGCGCGCGGGAAACCATCGCACGCCGCATGCGCGTGCCGGCGATCTGTATCGGGCAGCGCAGATGATTGCGCGAGCCTGCGACGGGTGGCGCGCGGCACGCGTTACCGGCGCAACGATCGGGACGACGACCGCCGCACTCCCCGCAGCCCCATCGCCAACCGAGGTCCGATCATGAGCGACCTCGCCGTCATCGCGCCGCCGACCTCCGCGCATGCGCGCGTCGCCGCCGCGCCGCCGCTCGCGGCATGGGGCGCGGAC
Organism: Paraburkholderia sp.; assembly: GCA_035536055.1. Lineage (GTDB taxonomy): Bacteria > Pseudomonadota > Gammaproteobacteria > Burkholderiales > Burkholderiaceae > Paraburkholderia. The sequence goes on from DATLOW010000018.1 coordinate 18,103, forward strand.
ATCAAACGCATCCTGTGCGTGCGCACCGACAACCTCGGCGACGTGCTGATGACCACGCCCGCCTTCCGCGCACTGCGCCACGCAACACCGCAGCGTCATCTAACCTTGCTGACGTCGGCCGCAGGCAGCGCGCTCGCGCCGCTGCTGCCCGATATCGACGAAGTGATCCGCTACGACGCGCCGTGGGCCGGCCAGGCCGCGCAACCATCGGCGGCCGCCGACCTCGCGATGCGCGAGTGGCTGTCGCGGCGCCGCTTCGACGCCGCGGTGATCTTCACGGTCTATAGCCAGAACCCGCTCGGCGCCGCAACCATGTGCCACCTCGCCGGCATCCCGCGGCGTCTCGCGCGCTGCCGCGAGAACCCGTATGCGCTGCTCACCGACTGGCTGCCCGAACGCGAGCCGGAATGCGGTACGCAGCATGAGGTGCAGCGTCAGCTATCGCTGGTCGAAGCGATCGGCGCGCACACCGGCGACACCCAGATGCGGCTCGCGCTGCGTCCCGAAGATCGCGGCGCGCTCGATGCGGTACTGGCGGCGCGCGGCATCCCCGCGGCGCAGCCGTTCATCGTGCTGCATCCGGGCGCGAGCGCCGCCTCGCGCCGCTATCCGGCCGAGCGCTTCGCGGCCGCCGCCGCCAGGCTGGCCGGCGCAACCGGCATGCCGGTGCTGGTGACGGGCAGCGCCGGCGAAGCACCGCTCGTGCGCGAAGTCTGCCTGTCGGCCGGACTCGCGCGACATCACGCGTTGCACGATCTTGCGGGCGCGCTCGAACTGGGTGCAATGGCCGCGCTGATCGAGCGTGCCCGCGTGCTGATCTCGAACAACAGCGGGCCGGTGCATCTCGCGTCGGCGCTCGGTACGCCGGTGGTCGACCTGTACGCGTTGACCAATCCACAGCACGCGCCGTGGCAAACGCCGCACCGCGTGCTGTTTCACGACGTCGACTGCCGCTGGTGCTACCGCAGCGTGTGCCCGCATGGTCATCACGCGTGCCTGACCGGCATCTCCGCCAGCGACGTCGTGCTGGCCACACTCGACCTGCTGCATGAAACCCGCGGGCGCGGCGCGCATGCGGCGCGGCTCGTCGATGCACAGCCGCCTGCGCCAGGCAGTTCGCTTCATTTTTGACAGGAATGACACCCATGTACACACTCGGAATCAACGCGGTCTATCACGACAGCGCCGCGGCATTGCTGCGCGACGGTGTGGTGCTGGCCGCCGCGGAGGACGAACGCTTTACGCACGTCAAGCATGCGAAGCGGCCGGTGCCGTTTTCGACGTGGCAGTTGCCGTTCGACGCGATCGACTATTGCCTTGGCGCGGCCGGTATCACGTTGCGCGAGGTCGACCATGTCGCCTATTCGTACGACCCGGCGCTGTTCGGCGCGCTGCCGAAAGCGCCCGGCGCGACCATCGCGCTGCCGTTCGACCCCGCCGCGCAAAGCGGTGGCAACCCGTCCGAATCGCCGTGGGATCCGCTGTTTATCAGCTATATCGCCAACGCGAAGGCGCAGTTGCTCGACGGTGCGCCGCATCACCTCGCGCAGCGCTTTCGCGGCGTCGACCGGCAGCACGGCTTCCAATGGCATTTCGTCGAACACCATCTGGCGCACGAAGCGAGCGCGTTTCTCGCCAGCCCGTTCGACGATTGCGCGGTGCTAACGATGGACGGACGTGGCGAAGGCGTGACCACCAGCATGGGGCAGTTCGTCGACGGAGCCTATCGGCGCCTGCGTCAGGTCGAGCTACCGCACTCGCTCGGGCTGCTGTACGAAGCGGTAACCGGCTGGCTCGGCTTTCTGCACTCGTCGGACGAGTACAAGGTGATGGCACTCGCATCGTACGGCACACCGGTGTACGCACAACAGTTCCGCGATATCGTCAAGGTGCAGCAGGACGGCCGCTATACGGTCGACGCGCCACGCCTCGTCGAGCGTTTCGGCGCGCCGCGCGAACGCGGCGGCCCGCTCGAACAGCGCCATTTCGACATCGCCAGTTCGCTGCAGTGCGTGCTCGAAGAAACCGTGCTGCAGCTCGCGCAGTGGCTGCACCGGCAGACCGGCCTTGCGCGGCTGTGCATGGCGGGCGGCGTCGCGCTGAACTGCGTGATGAATTCGAAGCTGCGCGATGCGGGACCGTTCGACGAAGTGTGGGTGCAACCGGCAGCCGGCGACGCCGGCACCGCGCTTGGCGCGGCTTTGTGGATCGACTATCGCGAGCGCGGCGACGGCCAGCGGCTTTGGCGCATGGATCATGCGTACCTCGGGCCCGAGTACTGCGACGACGAGATCGAGCAGTTTCTGGTGTGGTCGAAAATTCCGTACCGGCGTGCGAGCGACGTCGCGCAACAGGCTGCCGCGATGCTCGCCGACGGCAAAGTGCTCGGCTGGTACCAGGGGCGCACCGAATTCGGGCCGCGCGCGCTCGGCGCCCGCTCGATTCTCGCTTCGCCGGTCGATCCAGCGATGCAGGCGCGGCTGAACGAAATCAAGGACCGTGAGGATTTCCGGCCCGTCGCGCCGGTGGTCCTTGAAGAGCATGCCGCCGACTGGTTCGTGAACGGTCAGCGCGCGCCGTTCATGCTGTTTATTTTCGACGTGCGCGACGAACAGGCGCAGCGCATTCCGGCGGTGCGCCATGTGGACGGCACGGCGCGCGTGCAGACCGTCAATCGGGCCCAGCATCCGCTGTACTACGACCTGCTCGCGGCCTTCTACCAGCGCACCGGCGTGCCGGTGCTGGTCAATACGTCGTTCAATACGCGCGGCGAGCCGATGGTCAATTCGCCACGCGATGCAGTCGAATCGTTCTGGACGTCGCCGCTCGACGCGTTGGTGATCGGGTCGTTTATCGTCGAGAAGGCGGGCTCGGCGCGGGCCGCAGCCGCACAAGACGATTCCGTGCAGGCTGGCGCAAGTCCGGCTCGCGCGGCACAGGGTCACGCGTCGGACGCGCCCGGCACGCAAGCGGCCCAGCCGGCCCAACCCGCCGGCGCGGGCCACGCGGCGGGTGTGCGATGACTGCGCGGTTCATGCATGAGTCACCGTTGGCCGCTGTGCCCGATGCGCACGACATGCCCGACATGCCCACCACGCCGGACGCGTGCGGCGCGCCCGATACACCCAACACGCCTGACACGCATCGCCGCGACGCAACCGCCTCCCCTTGCGGCGCACTCGACGCAACGCTCGATACGCCGGACGTATCGGTCGTCGTGCCCACGTGGCGCCGCCCCGCGCTGCTCGACAGATGTCTGAACGCGCTCGCGGCGCAGCGGTTCGACTGCACGCGTTTCGAGATCGTGGTGTGCGACGACGGTCCCGATCCGGCGACCCGCACGCTGGTGGCACGCTTTGCTGCCGCGCAGGCCGTGCGCGGCCTCGTCGTGCGCTATCTGCCGGTCACTGCGACGCAAGGGCCGGCGGCCGCGCGTAATGCCGGCTGGCGCGTCGCGCGCGCGCCGCTGATCGCCTTTACCGACGACGACACCGTGCCCGATCGCCACTGGCTAGCCGCGGGCGCCGCGGCCGCAGCCGATGCCGACGCGGTGTCCGGCCGCATCGACATGCCGCTGCCCGCGCACCCCAGCGACTACGAACGCGACGCGAGCGGCCTCGCGCGCGCCGAATTCGCGACGGCCAACGCGTTCGTGCGCCGTGCCGCGCTCGTCGCGACTGGCGGCTTCGACGAGCGCTTCACCAGCGCGTGGCGCGAAGACTCCGACCTGCAGTTCGCGCTGCTCGCGGCAGGCTGCCGCATCGTGCGCGCCGACGACGCGTGCGTCGTGCACCCGGTGCGCGCCGCGCGCTGGGGCGTGAGCCTGCAGCAGCAGAACAAGAGCCGCTTCGAGGCGCTGCTGTACCGCAAGCATCCGGCGCAATACCGCGCGCGCATCGCCGCGGGGCCGCCGCTGCGCTACTACGCGATCGTGCTGTGCGCACTCGGCGCATGTTGCGCCGCGCTGGCTGGCAGCGCCACGCTCGCGTTTGTCGCGGCCGCGGCATGGGCGCTGTGCACCGCGCGGTTCTGTGCCCAGCGCCTGCGCGGCACCCGCCGCGACTGGCGCCATCTCGCGGAAATGGCGTGGACCTCCGCGCTGATTCCGTTTCTGTCCGTTTACTGGCGCCTGTACGGCGCCGTTCGCTATCGGGTGATGTTTCTGTGACCTCCTTGATCGATCAGCTCGCGCCGCAGCGCATCGTCGTGTTCCGTGCGCTGCAACTCGGCGACATGCTGTGCAGCGTGCCGGCGCTGCGCGCGTTGCGGCGCGCCGTGCCGCATGCGCATATCGCGCTCGTCGGCCTGCCGTGGGCCGCCGCTTTCGTCGACCGCTATGCGGGTCTGCTCGACGAACTGATCGTGTTTCCCGGCGCGGTCGGCTTTCCCGAACAGCGCGAAGACGACGCCGTACTGCCGGCCTTCACCTCCGCGCTGCGCGCGCGCCGCTTCGATCTGGCGCTGCAACTGCACGGCAGCGGCGGCGTGGCGAACGACCTGGTCGGCCGGTTCGGCGCGCGCGCGCTCGCCGGTTTCGTGCAGCCGGGCGAAACGCGTAGCGGCTGTTTCATCGCGTGGCCGGACACGCTGCCCGAACCGCACCGGTATCTCGCGCTGACCGACGCGCTGGGCGCGCCGGCCGAAGCTGCGGCGCTGTCGTTCGCGTTGACGCCGCAGGACCAGGCCGAATACGCGGATCTCGCCGCGGCGTTCCGGCTCGCGCCCGAGCGCCTTGTGCTCGTGCATCCCGGCGCGCAGCTGCCGTCGCGGCGCTGGCCCGCGGAACGCTTCGCAGCTGTCGCCGATGCGCTCGCCGGCGACGGCTGGCAGATCGCCGTGACCGGCACCGCCGGCGAAGCACGCCTGACCGCACGCGTACTCGGCTCGATGAACGCGCCCGCGCTGCACCTGGCCGGCGCCACATCGCTCGGTTCGCTGGCGGCGCTGGTGCGGCGCGCGCGTCTGGTCGTCTGCAACGACACCGGCATTTCGCACATCGCTGCCGCGATGCGCACGCCGAGCACGGTAATCGCATCGGGCAGCGATACGCGCCGCTGGGCACCGCTCGATAGCGAGCGGCATCGCGTGCTGGCCGACTATCCGTCGTGCCGGCCATGCGCGTTCAGGGTCTGTCCATATGAGCACGAGTGCGCGCTGAACATCGGCGTGCCGCAGGTGCTCGACGCGGCGCGCGCGCAGCTTGCGCGCTATCGCGCGCCTTCGGCGCCGCAGGCACCGGCCGACGGACCGACACGCGGCGCGCCGTCGCCACGCGGCAGCGATGCGCGCCATGGATATGCCGCGTCCGATGGCGCGCAAGCCGGTGGAGCGGAACTGGGCGACACGCAACATGGCAGCACGCTACCGGGCAGCAGGCAACCGGGTGGCGCGAAACAGGGCTGCACGCAACCTGCCAGCACACCACCCCGCCCACCTCACAAGGAGCCACACGATGTCCGCTAGCCGACGCCTGCGCGTGCTGACCTGGCACGTGCACGGCAACTACCTGTACTACCTGACGCAGGCGCAGCACGACTTCTTCCTCGTCACGCGGCCCGGCCATCCGCCCGGCTATGCGGGCCGCACCGGCACGCTGCCATGGGGCGCCAACGTGCACGAGGTGCGCGCCGACGAGGTCGCGTCACGCGAATTCGACGTGGTGCTGTACCAGCATCGCGTGCACTGGGAGCATGACCGCCACGCGCTGCTGTCGGACGCGCAACGGCGCCTGCCACGCATCTACGTCGAACACGACCCGCCGCTGGAAAATCCGTACGAACAGCAGCACTGGGTCGACGACCCGCAGGTGCTGCTGGTGCACGTCACGCATTTCAACCGGCTCGCGTGGGACTGTGGCGCGGTGCCGACCTGTGTGATCGAACACGGCGTCGTGGTGCCGCAAGGCGTGCGCTACAGCGGCGAACTGCCGCGCGGCATCGTGGTGGTCAATCATCTGGCGCAGCGCGGCCGCCGGCTCGGCGCCGACGTGTTCGAAACAATGCGCGAGCAGGTGCCGCTCGACCTGGTCGGCATGGACGCACAGCGCAGCCACGGCATCGGCGAAGTGCCGAATCTCGAGCTGGCCGCGTTCAGCGCGCGCTATCGGTTCTTTTTCAACCCGATCCGCTGGACCAGTCTCGGTCTGGCGATCGTCGAGGCGATGACGATCGGCATGCCGATCGTCGGGCTGGCGACCACCGAACTCGCCACCGTGATCCGCAACGGCGAGAACGGCTACGTCCATACCGACAGCGCGCAGCTGGTCGACGCGATGCAGCGGCTGCTGCGCGATCCGGCGCAGGCGCGCGCGCTCGGCGACGCCGCGCGGCGCACTGCGCTCGAGCGCTTTCATATCGACCGTTTCGTGCAGGACTGGCATGCCGCGCTGGCACGGGTCAGCGCATAGCGCGCCGGGCGCACGCCGGGCAACCGCAGCATCTGATGGAGCACCAGCATGAAAGAAATGTCTCGCAAAAGGATTCTGGTCACCGGCGGTGCCGGCTTTCTCGGCTCGCATCTGTGCGAGCGGCTCGTCACCGACGGCCACGATGTGTTGTGCGTGGATAACTTTTACACGGGCAGCAAGGACAACATTGCACACCTGCTCGACTGCGCCAATTTCGAACTGTTGCGCCACGACGTGACGTTTCCGCTTTACATCGAAGTAGACGAAATCTACAACCTCGCCTGCCCCGCATCGCCGGTGCACTATCAGCACGATCCGGTGCAGACCACCAAGACCAGCGTGCACGGCGCGATCAACATGCTCGGCCTCGCCAAACGCGTCAAGGCGAAAATCTTCCAGGCGTCGACCAGCGAAGTGTATGGCGACGCGCGCGTGCATCCGCAGCGCGAAGACTACTGGGGCCACGTCAACCCGATCGGTCCGCGCTCGTGCTACGACGAAGGCAAGCGTTGCGCGGAAACGCTGTTTATGGACTATCGGCGCCAGCACGGCCTCGAAATCCGCATCGCGCGAATCTTCAATACGTACGGGCCGCGCATGCATCCGGCCGACGGCCGCGTGGTGTCCAATTTCATCATGCAGGCGCTGTGCGGCGACGCATTGACGGTGTACGGCGACGGTGCGCAGACCCGCTCGTTCTGCTACGTCGACGACATGATCGACGCGTTTATCCGGCTGATGAATCTGGACGAAGCGCCGCCCGGCCCGGTCAATCTGGGCAATCCTCACGAAGTATCGATGCTGCAGATCGCGCAACTCATCAGCGAAGCGACCGGCACGCACGCTCCGATCGCGTTTCGCCCGCTGCCGGTCGACGACCCATGGCACCGGCAGCCCGACATCGCGCTTGCCACGCGGCTGCTCGGCTGGCAGCCACGTACGCCGCTCGCTGCCGGTTTGCACGAGACGATCCGCTACTTCTCGGCACTGATCGCGTCGACGCGCCGCGCCGCCACGCCGCCCCGCCATGCCGCCACACCGTGACCCCATCACGCGCGTTGCTTAGGCATACCGATTGCGATAGCCCTGATGCCAACCGTTCCCAAGGAGGACAATGATGAGCACGCAAGACCCGCAACGCGCATCCGGCTCGGGTGCACAAATTACTGGTGGTGGAGTGGGCGAAGGCCCAGGGCCTGAAGTGATGGCCGCGGCGACGCTGGACGGCGACAAGGTGATTTCCGCCGACGGCGAACATGTCGGCAAGATCTCCGACATCATGCTCGACGTGCGCAGCGGCCGCATCGCCTACGCGGTGCTGTCCGAAGGGGGTTTCCTCGGCATGGGCACCACGCTGCATGCGATACCGTGGAGCGCGTTGACGCTCGATACCGCGGAGAAGTGCTTCTACGTCGATATCGCGGCACAGCGCATCAAGGACGACCCGGGCTTCGACAAGGATCACTGGCCGTCGATGGCGGATACGACATGGGGCACGCAGATGCACCAGTACTACAACCGCACCCCGTATTGGGACGCCACCTCGATGCAGGCATCCCGTCCGGGCAGCGACGTGCAGGGACTCTGAATTTCGCACGTCGCGGTTGCTCACCTCGTCGCATCGTAGCGCGGCGTGCGCGTGCTCCGCACGCGCACGCGTTGCCAGCACCGCGCGCGGCACACCGGCATGAACCGCGGTGTGCCGCGCGCGCTTTCCCGGGCTTTTCGCGGTTTCCATTACACGTCGCACCGCGTATTTCACGGCCTGCGGCCCCGCTTCGGTGGCAGCCGGCGTGTATCGGCCGCTGCATCCACAGCGAGCAACCTCTTCAGCTAAATGTCGGGCAGCGGTCCGATATTTGCTGCTCATGTCCAGTTGATCCATTCCGGTTGAAGCGCGGGGAGTTCGAGCGGATGCGCGTTTTGTTGGCCGTTTTTTACGTGGTGGCGACCCGGTCGTGCCGTGCCGCAGCGAAGCGCATCGGCGCCAAACTCGCGCTGCGGCGGCGCGCGGCATGGCCTGTCGCATGGCTTGCCGCATCGCGCCGCGCATGGCGTGCCGTCTCGACCAGCGCGCTTGCCGTCACGGTCGCTGCAAACCGCGCCGATGCAGCCCCGCTCGACTACTTTCTGCATGCCGCCGGCCCCGCGGCCATACCCACCCAGCGGCTCGGCTGGGCGCTGACTGCGCTGTGCGCCGGCGTCACGCTGCTGGTAGCCGCGTTGCTAGCGTTCGCGCTGCTGCACCGCCGGGCCGCCGCACAGCCCGGCAGCCTCGTGTCGGGCCGCGGCGGCCTGCGCTGGGTGTATGCCGGCACCGGCATCTCGTGCGTCCTGCTGCTAGGCGCGCTGATTTACACGCTGTTCACGCTTTATACGGTCGCCGCACCGCGCCGCGAGCCAGCCTTGACGATCACCGTGACCGCGTATGACTGGTGGTGGCGCATCGACTACGCCGACTCGCCCGACCCCGCGCGCAATTTCGCCACCGCCAACGAAATCCACATCCCGACTGGCGCACCGGTCAGGGTGCAGCTGAAAAGCGCGGACGTGATCCACGCATTCTGGGTCCCGCAACTGGCCGGCAAAACCCAGACGATACCCGGCCAGACCAACGAGCAGTGGATCGAAGCCGACCAGCCGGGCATCTATCGCGGCCAGTGTTCGCAATTCTGCGGCGCGCAGCATGCGCATATGGCCTTCGAAGTGATTGCGCAGCGTCCCACCGATTTCGACGCATGGCGTGCCGCGCAGGCCCAGGCCGCCGCAGCGCCCGCACCGCACGAAGCGGCGGCGCTCGCCGCCGGCCGCAAGCTGTTCGGCGAGCGCTGCGCCGGCTGCCACACGGTGCGCGGCACCGCGGCGGCCGGCAGCCACGCGCCGGACCTCACGCATCTGGATAGCCGCCGGCTGATCGCCGCCGGCACGCTCGCCAACACGCCCGAAAATCAATTGGACTGGATTCGCCACGCGCAGCGCATCAAGCCCGATTCGTTGATGCCGGGCATCGTGCTCAGCGCGGCCGAAGCCGCCGAGCTTTCCGCGTATCTCGCGACGCTGCACTGACACCGAAGGAGCCTTGCGCCGATGAACCGCCCCGCCTCGCCCCCTTCCTCCGCATCGCTGCCGCTCGCGCGCACGCTGCACGTCGGCCGCATCGAAGCCGGCAGCGAAGCCGAGCGCCGTTTGCGCGACCTGTGGGAAACGCCGTCCGGCTGGCTCGGCTGGTTGGCGAGCGTCGACCACAAGGCGATCGGCATGCGCTATATCGTCACTGCGTTCGTGTTCCTGATTCTCGGCGGCATCGAAGCGCTGCTGATGCGGCTGCAGCTGGCGCGCCCGGATGCGACGCTGCTGACGCCCGAGCAGTACAACCAGCTGTTCACGATGCACGGCGTGACGATGATCTTCCTGTACGCGCTGCCGGTGCTGTCCGGGTTCTCGAACTACCTGTGGCCGCTGATTCTCGGCGCGCGCGACATGGCGTTTCCGCGGCTCAACGCGCTGTCGTACTGGATCTTCCTGTTCGCCGCGCTGTTCCTGTATGCGAGCTTTCCATTCGGCGAGGCGCCGAATGCCGGCTGGTTCAACTACGTGCCGCTCGCCAGCCGCGATTACAACAGCGGCCCGAACATCGACGTGTACGCGCTCGGCATGGTGCTGCTCGGCATCTCGACGACGGTCGGCTCGGTCAACTTCGTCGTCACGCTGCTGCGCATGCGCGCGCCCGGCATGACGCTAAGCCGCGTGCCGGTGCTCGCGTGGGGCACCATGACGGCTTCGTGCGGCAATCTGCTCGCGGTCCCTTCGGTGAGTCTGGCGTTTCTGATGCTGTGGTTCGACCGCAATCTCGGCACGCATTTCTTCGACGTGATGGCGGGCGGGCGGCCGCTGTTGTGGCAGCACCTGTTCTGGATCTTCGCGCATCCGTGGGTATATGTGGTGGTGCTGCCGGCGATGGGCATCGTGTCCGATGCGCTGCCCGTGTTCTGCCGCCGTCCGCTGGTCGGTTACGCGCCGGTCGCACTGTCGACCGTCGCGACGATGCTGATCGGCTTCGGCGTATGGATCCACCATATGTTCGCCACCGGCCTGTCGGCGCTGACGCTGTCGGTGTTCGGCACCGCCAGCATGGCGATCTCAGTGCCGAGCGCGGTCGCCACCTTCGCGTGGCTTGCGACGATCTGGAGCGGGCGGCCGGTGTTTCGCGTGCCGTTCCTGTTCTTTGCGGGCTTCGTGCTGATGTTCGTGGTCGGCGGCGTATCGGGCGTGATGACCGCGGCCGTGCCGTTCGACTGGCAGCTGACCGATACGTACTTCGTCGTCGCGCATCTGCATTACGTGCTGCTCGGCATCAACGTGTTTCCGGTAATCGGCGGCATCTACTTCTGGTTTCCGAAGTTCACCGGCAGGATGATGAGCGAACGGCTCGGCAAGCTCGCGTTCTGGACCATTTTCGCCGGCTTCAATATCGCGTTCTTTCCGATGCATATCGCCGGCTTGCTCGGCATGCCGCGGCGGATCTACACGTATGCGCCGGATATGGGCTGGAACACGGTGAACCTGATTACGTCCGCCGGTTCGTTCCTGCTGGCGGTGGGCATTCTGCTGTTTCTGATCGACGTCGCCTACAGCCTGCGGCGCGGCCGCGCGGCGGGCCCCAACCCGTGGGATGCGCCGACGCTGGAATGGTCGGTGCCGTCGCCGCCGCCGCCGTACAACTTCGCGGTGACACCGATCGTCGCGAGCCGTCATCCGCTGTGGGAAGGCCGTATCGAAGACGAGGAGGACAACCGGCGCGGCGAGCGCTCGCAGCTCGATGAAGGCTACCTGCTCGACCACGGACGCGAAGCGCTTGGCACCACTGCGCTCGACGCGCGGCCGAGCGTGATTCTGAAAATGCCCGAAGACTCGCTGACGCCATTCTGGCTCGCCACCTGCAGCGCGCTCGGTTTTGCCGGACTGGCGCTGCATTCGGTGTGGCTGGTGGCCGCGATGCTGGCGGCCTGCGCGGTCGCTATCGCCGTGTGGCTATGGCCCGAGCGTGCGCTGATCCAGCGCGAGCCACAGCCTGTGCACGATGCCGATGCGTAGCGCACGGAGAACCTTATGAGCGATATCGGCAACGCCACTTCGCACAGCCACCCGCAGCCACGCGCGGCACGCGACGATGCCGATGCGGGCGCCGGCGGCCTGCGACTGCCGGCCGGCAGCGCCGGCGAGCGCTCCGGCGGCTGGTGGGGCTGTCTCGCGCTGGTGGTGACCGAAGCGTCGCTATTCGCTTATCTGCTGTTTTCGTATCTGTATCTGGCGCTGCAAAGCGGTCGCGACTGGCCGCCCGAAGGGCTGCCGAAGCTCGGCCTCGGCATCGTCAACACGGCGATCCTGCTGACCAGCAGCGTATTCGTATGGCTGTGCGAGCGTTGCGTGCGGCAGCGGCGCGTGCGGCTCGCGGTCGCGTCGATGGCGGTGGCCGTGCTGCTCGGCATCGTGTTCGTCGGCGTGCAGCTACGCGAGTGGGCCAACCATCCGTATGGAATCAGCGCGCATCTGTACGGCTCGCTGTACTTCACGATCACCGGCTTTCACATGATGCACGTGATCGTCGGCATCGTCGTGCTCGGCATGCTGCTGTGGTGGACCGCGCTCGGTTATTTCGACGAACAGCGCCGCGCCGCATTGACGATCGGCGGCTTGTACTGGCATTTCGTCGACGTCGTGTGGCTGTTTATTTTTTCGACGCTGTATCTGTCGCCGTATGTGCTGCGGGGCCGCTGATGGATGCGCGCAGATTGCTTCGGCTTGCGGCGGCAGCGGGTGCGGCGCTGATTGCGCTGATTGGCGTCGCGACGCTCGGCGTAGCGCTGCCGCGCGGTATGGCGGTCGCGCAGAGCAGCGCGACGCGCGACGGTGCGACAGCGAAGGCATCGGCATCTGGAACGGCGCTGATATCGGCGTCGGCCCCGGCACCGGCACCAGCGCCGATATCGGCATCGGGCCCTGCATCCGCATCGAAATCGGCCTCGAGCCCGCGCCCCGCGTCGGTGCCGCCCCCGGCATCCGCTTCGGCGTCAGCAGCACCAGCCTCCTCCGCCGCCGACGCCAACGAAGCCAACGAAGCCGCATTGATCCAGCAAGGCGCGTATCTCGCCAAGGCCGGCGATTGCGCCGGCTGCCACACGGCGCCGCCCGGCGGGCCGTCGGGCCACGAGCCGCTGCGCGCGAGGCCGCCGTTCGCCGGCGGGCTGCCAATGGGCTCGCCGTTCGGCACGATCTATTCGTCGAACATCACGCCGGACCCGAATGCCGGTATCGGCCGCTACAGCTACGCGGACTTCGTGCGCGCGGTGCGCGAAGGCGTCGCGCCGGGCGGCAAACGGCTCTACCCGGCGATGCCGTATCCGTCGTTCGCCAAGATCAGCGACGCCGACATGCGCGCGCTGTACGCGTATTTCATGCATGGCGTCGCACCGGTCGCCGAGCGCGCACCGCCTACCCGTCTGCCGTTTCCGTTCAGCCAGCGCTGGGGCATGGCACTGTGGGATCTCGCGTTCGGCGCGCCCGATCGTCGCTTCGCCGCGAATCCGCAGCGCGATGCGCAGTGGAATCGCGGCGCGTATCTGGTGCAGTCGCTCGGCCATTGCGGCGCATGCCACACGCCGCGCGGGCCCGCGTATCAGGAGCTCGGCTACGACGACAGCGCGCGCGCGTATCTGACCGGCGGCGTCAACGATCACTGGTTCGCGCCGAACCTGACCGCGGACCCAGGCTCAGGACTCGGCCGCATCGGCGCCGCGGACCTCGTGGCGTTTCTGAAGCAAGGCCACGGCGCCGGACTGGTGACCTTCGGCAGCATGGTGCAGGTGGTCGAAGACAGCACGCAGTACCTGAACGACGACGATCTGAACGCAATCACGCACTACCTGAAGAGCTTGCCCGCACAACGAAGCTCCGGCGCTTACGTAGAGCGCTCGGCGGCCGCCGCGCAAACCTTGCGCGCGCTGCAGACCGGCGTGCTCGAACGCCCGGGCGCCGGCCTGTATCAGAGCTTTTGCGCGCGCTGTCATCAGGCGGACGGCAGCGGCGTCGCACAAAAATACCCGCGCCTCGCGGGCAACCCCGCGGTGCTGGCCGCGCATGACGATTCGCTGATCCGCCTGCTGCTCGAAGGCGGCGCAGCGCCGCACACATTGACCGGCCCGATGCCGCGCAAGATGCCCGCCTTCGCAAACCAGCTGACCGATGTGGAAATCGCCCGCGTGCTGAGCTTCGTGCGCAGTTCGTGGGGCAATGCGGCGGACCCGGTCACGACCCGCGAGGTATCGCGGCTGCGGGCGCAGTTGCAGAAGTAACAGTCGCAACCACGGCCGGCGCAGAGACACGGACCGCCCGCCACCGCGCGCAGGCAAGCAGCCTGTACCGCAGGAACGCCGCATGCGGATAGCTCTCCAGTGACTCCTGGAGAATCGCCGTGACTGCTCACAAGAAATCCGATGCCTACCAGCACGCCAGCGGCGGCTGGGGCTCCGTCAAGGCCGTGGCCTCTGTGCTGGTGAAGGAAGAAGCACCGGTTGCCACCAGCCGCGTGCTGGTCCATCAGAACAAGCCGGACGGCTTTATGTGCGTCAGCTGTTCGTGGGCCAAACCTGCGCATCCGCATCCGTTCGAGTTCTGTGAAAGCGGCGCGAAAGCGACCGCCTGGGACACCACGTCGCGACGCGTCGATCCGGAATTTTTCCAGCAGCATACGGTCAGCGAACTCGAGCACTGGCACGACCACGATCTGGAAAACGCCGGCCGTCTGGTCGCGCCGCTTCGCTATGACGCGATCACCGACCGCTATGTCGAAGTGAAATGGGAGCACGCATTCGCCGAGATCGCGCGCGAGCTGAACGCGCTCGACCCGGACGCGGCGGTGTTCTACACGTCCGGGCGTGCATCGCTCGAAACCGCGTACATGTACCAGCTGTTCGCGCGCATGTACGGCACCAACAATCTGCCGGACAGTTCGAACATGTGCCACGAAAGCACCAGCGTCGGGCTGAAGGAAGCGATCGGCGTCGGGGTCGGCACCATCACGCTCGAAGACTTCAAGCATACCGACCTGATGTTCTTCTTCGGCCATAACGTCGGCACCAACAGCCCGCGGATGCTGCACGACCTGCAGGAAGCGCGGCAGCGCGGCGTGCCGATCATCACGTTCAATCCGATCCGCGAGCCGGGTCTCGTCAGCTTCGTCAATCCGCAGTCGCCGGCACAGATGCTCAGCCCGGGCGCTACGCAGATCAGCACGCAGTATCTGCAGGTGAAAGCGGGCGGCGACAGCGCAGCGATCGCGGGCGTCTGCAAGGCGCTGATCGCGCTCGACGATCGCGCGCGCGCCGACCGCGCCGCGCGCGTGCTGGACACGGAATTTATCGCGCAGCATACGGTCGGCTTCGAAGCCTTCGCCGCTGCGATGCGCGACATGAAGTGGCAAGACATCGAGCGCGTCAGCGGTCTTGCGCGCGATGCGCTGACCGAGGTCGCGCGCGAGTATGCAAAGGCAAAAGCGGTGATCGCGCACTACGGCATGGGCCTCACGCAACACCGGCTCGGCGTGCAGAACGTCCGGATGCTGGTCAATCTGCTGCTGTTGCGCGGCAATATCGGCAAGCCGGGCGCGGGACCTTCGCCGATCCGCGGACACTCGAACGTGCAGGGGCAGCGCACGGTAGGCATCACCGAAAAGCCGAAGCTCGCGCCGCTCGACAAGCTCGCCGAACAGTTTCGCTTCGAGCCGCCGCGCCACGAAGGCATGGCGACCGTCGATGCGTGCCGTGGCGTGATCGACGGCCGCGTGCGTGCGGTCTTGCAGCTCGGCGGCAACCTGGTGCGCTCGGTGCCCGACCGCGATGCGATCGAGCCCGCGTGGCGCAAGCTGCGCCTGACGGTGGGTATCGCCACCAAACTGAACCGCAGTCATCTGGTGCATGGCCAGGTATCGTACATCCTGCCGTGCCTGTCGCGCATCGAGATCGACGAACGCGGCGGCGTGCCGCAGGCGGTGTCGATGGAAGACAGCACCGGCTGCATGCACGGTTCGCGCGGCGTCGCGCAGCCGGCCAGCGACCGGTTGCTGTCCGAGCCGGCGATCGTGGCGGGTATCGCCGAAGCGACACTCGGCGCGCACACCGCGGTCGACTGGCAGGCGTGGAGCAACGACTATGCGAGGATCCGCGACGCGATTGCGCAAACCTACCCGGACATCTTTCACGACTTCAACCAGCGGCTGTGGACGCCCGGCGGCTTTCATCGTCCGCTGCCGGCCTGCGAGCGCAAATGGCAAACGCAGAGCGGCAAGGCGGAATTCATGGTCCCGGAATCGCTCGATGAAGACCCGGACCTGGCCGAGCGCAGCGCGGACGATCTGCGGCTCTTTACGCTGCGCAGCGACAGCCAGTTCAATACCACCATCTATAGCCACGACGACCGCTTCCGCGGCATTCGCGGCAGCCGCATGGTGCTGCTGATGAACGAGCGCGATATCGCGCGGCGCGGCCTTGCGGCGGGCGAGCAGGTGGTGCTCGAAACGCGCTCGGTCGATGCGCGCACGCGGCGCGTTGCGGGCCTGAAGATCGTGCCGTTCGATTTGCCGGACGGTTGCGTGGGCGGCTATTACCCGGAGTGCAATCCGCTGCTGCCGCTCGCGCACCACGCGAAGGAAAGCAAGGTGCCGGCCGCGAAGTCGATTCCGGTGCGGATCGTCGCGGTGCGCTAGCGCGTGCTGGCCGCGTGCTGGCGCACATCACAGCGCTAATGCGTCTTGCGAATCACGCTCACCTGACCATTACGCTCGAGAATCGCCGCATCGACGTCCTTCAGATCGCATGCACCGGTGGCCTGCCGCACGCTTTCGTAGACGTCGGTGCGGGTCAGCAGCGCGGCATGCATCTCGCGCTCGTTGAACTGGCCGTGGCTAAACACGACGCGTTCGTCGCCGACCACCAGCCGCTCGAGCCGCGGCGAGCGAATGCACAGCCACGCTAGCGCACGATGCATCACCACCATCGCGAACGACGCGGCAACGGTCGCCGCAAACGGCGACGCGCCGACGATCGCGCGGCTCAACGTCGCGCCGAGCAGGATCGCGATCACGTAATCGAACGGCGAACGGTTGCCGAACGAGCGGCGCCCCGAGATGCGGATCAACACCAGCGCGACGACGAACACTACGACCGCGCGCAAGGTCATCTGCAAAGGGTCGAGATCGCGGCCGCTGCCGAACCATGCAGTCAGCGTATTCATGCGCGTTCCACGGGTTGCGCGCGGGCCGCACGGCCCGCGTGCGCGCATTAGCCGCCGCCGATGCCCTGCAGCACCTTGCCGGTGCCGCCGCAGACGCTGCAGCGCTCGCCCTTCACCATGCCGGTGCCGTGGCACGCGGCGCACACGTCCTCGCCGACGCCCGGCGCGTCGGGCGGCCCTTCATCGCCTGGCGAAAGCGGTTTCTGGTCTGGTTGCATAACGACCTCCCTGGTTTCGTTACGATGGGTAGCTCGCGCTGCGCGATCGACTGCTTACCGCGTGCAGTTGCGACGGCGACGATCTGCCCGGCTGCTGATGTATTTACCGCTAAGGCAGCTTGCGTTGCGATGCACGGCCGCCGCCGCCTGGCGGCTCCGGATGCTCGCCAGTGCCGAGCGGTACTTCGGCGCTCGGCCTGGCGGGCTCGCTGGAGCGTGGCGGATTCGATTCGCGCATCGTCTGGTTCGGCTGTTGTCCACCGGTCGCGCCGCTGTTGCGCCGCGCCTCGGCCTGCTCGAACGTTTTCGTCTGGTCGAAACCGCGCGACTGATCGTCGGCGGGCGCGTCGCTGCGCTCGGTTGCGCTGGCTTGTTGCGCTGGGTCCGACGAGACGTGCTGTTGCCGCTCTTGCGGCTCGTTTTGCGGCTCGTTTTGCTGAGTAGTTTGACTGCTGGCCATCTGTGCCTCCGTCGCTCGCTGACAGGTACCCAACGAGGTAGCAAGCGCCGGGCCGCGGCGACGCGAAGCGCGCGGGATTGCGCCATCCTGTGCCACCCTGTACCGCCTAAAAGTCCGCCACCTGTATCACCACCTTGCCGCGCACATGGCCCTGTTCGACGTGCGTCAGCGCATCGCGCGCCGCGTCGAACGGAAACTGCCGCGCGACGATCACCCGCACCCGGCCATCGTCGATCCATTCGCCGATTTGCGCGAGCGCCGCGCCATCCGGATGCGCGGTATAGCGCAAGGCACGTGCGCCGTGTTCGGCCGCCAGCATCTGCGACGGTTCGTTCAGCGTCGACACCAGCGCGCCGCCGCGCCGCAGCACCTGCCACGAGCGCTGCTGCGTGTCGCCGCCGACCAGATCGAATACCAGGTCGACATCGCGCACCGCATCCTCGAAGCGCTGCTCGTGGTAGTCAATCACATGATCGATGCCGAGCGAACGCACGAACTCCACGCCGTCGCCCGATGCGGTGGCATAGACGGCAACGCTGCTTGAGCGCGCGAACTGCGCGGCGAAGTGCCCGACACCGCCGGAGGCCGCATGGATCAGCACGCGCTCGCAGCCCTCCAGCTTGCCGTGTTCGAACAGGCCCTGCCATGCCGTCAACGCGGCGAGCGGCACCGCCGCGGCGACGTCGTAGTCCGTGCTTTGCGGCTTTTGCGCGAGCGCGGCGGCCTTGACGACCACGTATTGCGCGTAAGCGCCCTGCCCCTGGCCGACGAAGCCATACACCGCCTGCCCCGGTTTCCAGCCCTCCACGGCGGTGCCGGCGGCGGCCACCATGCCGGAGAAATCGCGGCCGAGCGTGAACGGCAGCGCGTCTTCGCGAATCAGCGGGTACTTGCCCGAGCGGGTCTTGAAGTCGACCGGGTTGACGCTGGCCGCGCACACGCGCACCAGCACTTCGTCGGGTGCGGGACGCGGCACGGGCACGGTATCGCACTGCAAGGTTTCGGGGCCACCGAAGTGGTGAATGCGCCATGCGCGCATCGTTTCCGGTACTGGGTCGGCTGGGTTCATCAGCGGCATCCTCTGCAATCGGTTCAACAATCGGTTCAATCGAGACTTCAGTCCTTACCCGGCAGCACCGTCGCCAGCACCTGTTTGGCCGTGTTCGCAATCACGCTGCCCTGCTGCGGGTCGCCTTCCATCAGCGTGCGGGCAAACTCGCGCGCCTGCGTCAGCGTTACGTGCGGCGGCAGCGGCGGCACTTCGGGGTCGGTCTTTACTTCCAGCAGCACCGGCCGGTTCGCGGACAGCGCGGTTTCCCATGCATCGGCAAGTTTGTCATCGCTGTCGACATACAGACCCGTGAAGCCGAGCAACTCGGCAAAACGGTGATACGGCACATTCGGAATCTGCTGCGACGCGGTGAACTTCGGATCGCCCTCCATCACGCGCTGCTCCCACGTGACCTGATTCAGATCCTCGTTGTTCAGCACCATGCAGATCCAGCGCGGATCGGCCCATTGCTTCCAGTACTTGGCCACCGTGATCAGTTCGGCCATATTGTTCATCTGCATCGCGCCGTCGCCGACCATCGCGATCACCGGGCGGCCCGGATACGCGAACTTCGCGGCAATCGCATACGGCACCGCGGCGCCCATCGATGCCAGCCCGCCCGACAGCGAAGCCATCATGCCGCGCCGCATCTTCAGGTCGCGTGCGTACCAGTTCGCGCACGAACCGGAGTCGCTGGTCAGGATCACGTCGCCCGGCAGCCGCGGCGACAGTTCGGTGAACGCGCGCTGCGGATTCACGCCTTTGTCGGCGGGCTGATGCGCGCGCTCGTCGAGCGTTTCCCACCAGCGCGAGGTCCAGCGCTCGATGCGCGAGCGCCACGCGGTGCCTTCTTTCTGCTTCAGCAGCGGCAGCAGCGCGCGCAAGGTCTGTGCGCTATCGCCGACCAGATTCACTTCCATCGGGTAGCGCAGGCTCAGCATGTCCGCCTTGGTGTCGATCTGCACGCCGCGCGCGTCGCCTTCCTTCGGCAGGAACTCGGAATAGGGGAAGCCCGAGCCGATCATCAGCAGCGTGTCGCATGCAGACATCATTTCGTAGCTTGGCCGTGTGCCGAGCAGGCCGATCGAACCGGTGACCCACGGCAGATCGTCGGGCAGCGCGGCCTTGCCGAGCAGCGCCTTCGCGGCGCCGGCGCCGAGCCGGTCGGCCACGGCGATCACTTCGTCGGTGGCGTGCAGCGCGCCGGCACCGACCAGCAGCGCGACCTTGTGGCCGGCGTTCAGCACGTCGGCGGCTTTCTGCAGTTCCTGCTGCGTCGGCAGCACGTCAGGCCGCGCGTAGCCGACGCCCGAATGCGCGGTGCCATGCTTGCGCGCCGGCGCTTCGTATTCGAGTTCCTGCAGGTCGTTCGGCAGAATCAGCGCGGTCACGCAACGCCCGGCAAGCGCGGTGCGGATCGCGCGGTCGACCATATGGCGCACCTGCGCCGGCACGCTCGCCTGCTGCACGTAAGAGCCGGCGACGTCCTTGAACATCGCGGCCAGATCGAGCTCCTGCTGGTAATGCGCGCCGAGCGATGCGCGCGCCTGCTGACCGACGATCGCCAGCACCGGCATGTGATCGAGGCGCGCGTCGTACAGACCGGTGAGCAGATGCGACGCGCCCGGCCCCGACGTGGCGATGCATACGCCCAGTTCGCCCGTGAATTTCGCATGCGCGCTGGCCATGAAGGCCGCCATTTCCTCGTGCCGCGTCTGCACGAATTCGATCTTGCCGTTGGCGCGATTGAGCGCGCCGAATACGCCGTTGATCCCGTCGCCCGGGTAGCCGAACATGCGCCGCACGCCCCATGCGTGCAGTCGTTCGACGATGAAGTCGCCCACAGTGATGGCCATGCTGATCTCCGCTTGCTGATGGTTGGCCGGAAGGTGCTGATTGCCGCCGATTCAATCTGTGCGGCGCGCAAGAAGCAGACCTGCATACGGCGACGCGAAACACGTCTGTAAGGTATGTGCGTTGCTGCATCGATAAGGCGAATGCACGCATTTTCATGGGCGCGTTTTCATGACCGCGTCTCCGACCGTTTATACGGGCACCCACCATGCACGAAGCAGCATCCCGACGCAGCGCCGATCCCGCCGCAACCGCGCCGATCACCCGCATCGCCGCCGATGCGTACACGATTCCCACCGATGCGCCCGAAGCGGACGGCACCTTCGCATGGAATGCGACGACGCTGGTGGTCGCCGAAGTCGAAGCGGGCGGCACGACCGGCATCGGTTATACCTACACCGATGCATGCGCCGCGCTGTTGATCCGAGATACGCTGGCCGGCGTGCTGCGCGGCGAAAACGCTGCGCAGCTCGAACGCCTGTGGCTGCGCATGCAGCGCGCGGTGCGCAACCTGGGCCGCGACGGTCTGGCGGCCACTGCGATCTCCGCACTCGACTGTGCGCTTTGGGACCTGCACGCGAAACGCCTGAACGTACCGCTCGTCGCACTGCTCGGCGCGGCGCGCGAACGGGTGCCGGTATACGGCAGCGGCGGCTTCACGACCTACAGCGATGCGCAGATGCGCGAGCAGCTCAGCCGCTGGGTGCATCAGGACGGCTGCCGCTGGGTGAAGATCAAGATCGGCAGCGAGCCGCAGCGCGATCCGGCGCGCGTGCGCGTGGCCCGCGAAGCGATCGGCGAGCATGCGTTGTTCGTCGATGCGAACGGTGCTTACGACCTGAAAGCCGCGCTGCGCGTGGCCGCTTACTGCGCCGCCGCGGACGTGCAATGGTTCGAAGAACCGGTCAGTTCCGACGACCTCGCCAGCCTCGCCGCGATGCGCCACGCCGCGCCGCCGGGACTCGACATCGCCGCCGGCGAATACGGCTACACCGATGACTATTTCCGCCGCATGCTCGAAGCCGGCGCGGTGGACGTGCTGCAGGCCGATGCGAGCCGCTGCGGCGGCATCACCGGTTTCATGCGTGCTGCGCATCTTGCTGCCGCCTTCCATGTGCCGTTGTCGGCGCACTGCGCGCCGGCCTTGCATCTGCACCTGACGGCGGCCGCGCCGGGGTTGCGCCATCAGGAATGGTTTCACGATCACGTGCGTATCGAAGCGATGCTGTTCGACGGCGCGCCGCGGATCGTCGACGGCAGCATTGCGCCGGATCTGTCGCGGCCGGGCTGCGGGCTGGAATTCAAACGTCAGGATGCGCGGCGCTTTGTGGTTGGCATCCCATGAAGCTTCCGGTGATGCATCCCGCGCACCCAGGCGCTCGCCACCCAGCCGGGCCGACCACACACGACGGGACGCGCGCACGCCGACGGCTTGTCCCTGTCACTCGACGGATTCGCTAAACCATGGCAAGAACCACGCTTTATGTGCTTGGCGCGCTGTGCGGCGCTGCCGCGCTGGCAGCGCGAAGCGCACGCGGCACGCCGCGCCCCGCGCCGCATGCAGCGCTCGCTGCGCTTGCATCGTCTGCATCACCGGAGCGCGCCCGCAGCGTGTCGCACGCGCACATCGACGCTGCCCGCGGCTTCAATCACAGCTCCGCGCTGCTCGCGTTCTCCGCACTCGCCGACAGCGCGGTCGAGCATTACCGCGGCTCGTTCGACAACCGCGCGATGTACACGCCGCTGCTATCCGCGACCGGCGCGCTGCTCGCCGGCCTGCACGGCGGTGCGGACCGTACCGAAGCCGCGCATTCGATACGGCATGCGATCTATCTGGCTGCGGCCGCCGCAGGCGTCGGGGGCACCGCATTCCATCTTTACAACGTGACCAAACGGCCGGGCGGCTTCAGCTGGCACAACCTGTTCTACGGCGCGCCGCTGGGCGCGCCGCTGACGCTGCTGCTGTCCGGCGCGCTCGGCGCGGTCGGCGAGCAGTTGCGCAATCAGCCCGCCGTCGATCCGCGGCTGTTCGGCATGCCGGCTGGCAAGGCGCTCGGGCTCGCGGCCAGTATCGGACTGGCCGGCACGGTGGCCGAAGTTGCGTTGCTGCATTTCCGCGGCGCCTTCCAGCATCGCGCGATGTATGCGCCGGTCACGCTGCCGCCGCTCGCCGCGGCCTTGCTGGTTCATGCGGCCTGCGCCGCGCCGCGGCCGCGCTGGCTTGCGCGCGTCGGCTTGCGCATTACCGCTGCGCTCGGCCTGCTCGGCTCGCTGTTTCACGCGCGCGGCATCGCGCGCTGCCAGGGCGGCTGGCGCAACTGGTCGCAGAACATTCTGGGCGGCCCGCCGCTGCCGGCACCGCCCGGCTTCACCGCGCTCGCGGTGGCCGGCCTTGCGGCGTTGCACCTGAGGGAGACCGAACATGAATGATGAGCGCGACCGTGACAAGGACGACGGCAGCGACTTTGGCAATGACCACCACGGCGATGAGCGTGGCAACGAGTATGGCGATGACCGCGGCGATACACGCAGCGATGGCCACGGCAATGACGGAGGCAACGATCGCGGCAACGACCGAGGCAACCACCCTGGCAACGACTACGGCAATGACTACGGCAATGACGACAGCAATGACCAGGGCAACGGCCACGGCAATCACCGCGGCAATCACCGCGGCAACGTCGGCGACGGCCGCAGCAGCGACTACCGGCCGCCGGCCGGCTATCCGAGCTATTCCGGCTACGATGTGCTCGACAAGCGCAATTCGCCGTCGTGGGACGATGCGACGCGCGCAGTGCTCGACGCGCGCATCGCGATCGCCGACGAGCCCGCCTGGTGCAGCGCGGCCGAATGGCGCGTACTGCGCGCACTCTGCGACGTGATCGTGCCGCAGCCTGCGCACCGCCCGGCTGTGCCGCTCGCGGCACTGGTCGACCGCAAGATCGCAGCCGGACACAGCGACGGCTATCGCCACGCGCGCCTGCCGCCGCTGCAGCGCGCGTGGCGCATCGGCCTTGCCGCACTCGACGACGAAAGCCGTCAGCGGCATCGCGCGAGCTTTGCGGATCTCGATCGTCACGCGCGCCTTGGCGTCGTGCAGGCGTTGCAACACGGCACGCTGACGCGCGCCGCGTGGCAGCAGATGCCGTCGCAACTGTTCTTCACGCAGCGCGTGCTGCGCGATATCTGCACGATCTACTTCGCGCATCCGTCGTCGTGGAGCGACATCGGCTTCGGCGGGCCGGCGAATCCGCGCGGCTATGTGCGGATGTCGTTCAATCGCCGCGACCCTTGGGAAGCGCGCGAAACGCCTGCTGCGCAGGCGCCGCGCGCGGACGTGCACGAGAACCCGCCGACGACGCGACGGCAAGGACACGAGAAAGTCCACCAGAAAGCACAACAGAAAATGCGCAGCGAAGCGCACAACAACGCGCCAAAAAAATCGCCCGACAACCCACAGGAGAAGCGGCGTGCTCGATGATGCGCTTCGCGAACCGCGCGGCAAGAACGGCCGCGCCCCCGATGTATTCACGCACGGCGGCTGGCTGCCGATGCGCGAGTATGCGCAGCACGAAGAGGTCGATTTCGCGATCGTCGGCACCGGCGCCGGCGGCGGCACGCTGGCCTGCCGCCTCGCCGAACAGGGCTTCAGGGTGGTCGCGCTGGATGCCGGCGCATGGTGGCGGCCGCTCGAGGAGTTCGCCTCCGACGAGATGCATCAGGCCAAGCTGTACTGGACCGACGAACGCATCGTCGACGGCGACGATCCGCTCGTGCTCGGCGCGAACAACAGCGGCAAGGCGGTAGGCGGCAGCACCGTGCACTTCGCGATGGTATCGCTGCGCTTCCGGCCCGAATGGTTCAAGGCGCGCACGCTGCTCGGCTACGGCGCCGACTGGCCGCTCGACTGGCGCGACATGTGGCGCTACTACACGTATGTCGAAGATGCGCTGAAAATCTCTGGCCCGGTGCGTTATCCGTGGGGACCGAAGCGGCCGCGCTATCCCTATCGCGCGCACGAAATGAATGCGGCGGCGCTGGTGCTGGCGCGCGGCGCCGACGCGCTCGGCATCGGCTGGTGTCCGACACCGCTCGCGACGCTCTCCGCGCCGCGCGGCCGTGCGCATCCGTGCGTATATCGGGGTTTCTGTGTGTCCGGCTGCGCGACCAACGCGAAGCAAAGCGCGCTCGTCACGTGGATTCCGCGCGCGGTGCAGGCCGGCGCCGAAATCCGCGATCTGGCGATGGTCGGCCGCATCGACGTGAATCCGGCCGGGCGCGCAACCGGCGTCGAATACTTTCGCGAGGGCCGCTGGCAGTTCCAGCGGGCGCGGCATGTAGTGGTGGCCGGCTACGCGATCGAAACGCCCCGGCTGCTGCTGATGTCGGCCAACGGCCAGTTTCCGGAAGGACTCGCGAATCGCTCGGGGCTGGTCGGCAAGAACCTGATGGTGCAGTCGAATCAGGCGGTGTGGGGCGTGCTCGACGACGAAATCCGCTGGTACAAGGGGCCGCCGTCGCTGGCGATCAGCGAGCACTGGAATTACACCGATACCGGCAAAGACTTCTTCGGCGGCTATGCGTATATGAGCCAGGGGCCGCTGCCTTACGTGTGGGCGCAGACGCAGACCGGCCGCGGCCTGTGGGGCCAGCCGCTGCTCGACGAGATGCAGATGTACAACCATCAGGCGGGACTGAAAATCGTCGGTGAGACCTTGCCGCAAGAGCGCAACCGTGTGACGCTCGCCGATGAAAAGGACCAGTACGGCCTGCCGGTCGCGCGCGTCACGTGGAGCTATTGCGACAACGACCGGCGCCTGATCGCGCATGCGCTGCGCTTTATGGGCAGCGCGCTCGGGGCGGCCGGTGCGACACGTATCTGGGAACAGCCGGACGACACCTGTCATCTGAACGGCACGGCGCGGATGGGCGACGATCCGGCGCACAGCGTCGTCGATGCGGACTGCCGCAGCTGGGATATTCCGAACCTGTGGATCTGCGATGGATCGGTGTTTCCGACCGTCGGCGGCGTGAACCCGTCGCTGACGATTCAGGCGATCGCGTGCCGTACCGCGGACCGCATCGCGGCACTCGCGGCGCGTGGGGAACTGTAGCGGCAGGTGGTGCGGTTGTGAGGCGGGAGGCGACGGCATTGCGGCTGGCGGTTGCGCTTGCCGGTTTGCGCTTGCCGGCCTGCCTGGCCGGCGCACCTGCAGCTTTGTCGCGACGAACTTATGCCGCGGCCTTCAACACCACCTTGGTCCAGCCATCGTTGCGCTCGTCGAAATTCCGGTAGCCTTCCGGCGCCTGTTCGAGCGGCAATACGTGCGACACGATCTCCGAAGGCTTCGCCTTGCCGGCCGCGATCAGATCGCGCAGCTTGCGGTTGTACGCCTTCACGTTCGCCTGACCGGTCGCCATGTGCTGGCCTTTCATCCAGAACTGGCCGAAGTCGAACGCGAGCTTGCCCTGCTGCATCAGCTTGTCCGGCGAGCCCGGATCTTCCGCGACGAACACGCCGACCACGCCGATGCCGCCGGTCGGCCGCACCGCCTGCACCAGGTTGTTCATCGTCGCGTGCGGCACTTCGTGGCCATGGCAGCTGCACTGGTAGCCGACGCACTCGCAGCCGCGGTCCGCGCCTTCGCCGCCGGTCAGATCCAGCACGCGTTCGACCGAGTGGCCGTCGCTATCGTCGATCGGAATCGCGCCGAGCTTTTCGGCGAGCCGCAGCCGGTCCGGATGTGAATCGACCACCATGATCTTGCTCGCGCCCTTCAGCGTCGCCGACATCGCAGCCATCAGGCCGACCGGCCCCGCACCGTAGATCACCACGCTATCGCCCGCTTCGACACCGGCCAGCACAGTCGCGTGATAGCCGGTCGGAAAGATATCGGACAGCATCACGTAGTCGTTTTCCTTTTCTTCGGCATCCGGCGGCAGCAGCAGGCAATTGAAATCGCCGAACGGCACGCGCAGGTATTCGGCCTGGCCGCCGCTGTATGGGCCCATGCCCGCAAAGCCGTAGGCGGCGCCCGCCATGCCGGGATTCGCGGTCAGGCAGAAGCCGGTCAGACCGCGCTCGCAGTTCTTGCAAAAACCGCAGCCGATGTTGAACGGCAGGCACACGCGGTCGCCGACCTTCACGCGTTCGACCGCGCTGCCGGTCTCGACCACCACGCCCAGATTCTCGTGGCCGAGGATGCGGCCGGTCTCCATATCGGTGCGGCCTTCGTACATATGCAGGTCGGAACCGCAGATGTTGGTGGTGGTGATCTTCACCAGCACGTCGGTGGGTTTCTCGATCTTTGCGTCGGGCATGTCTTTCACCGCGACCTTGCGCGGGCCTTCGTAGACTAGTGCTTTCATCGGGCTTCTCCGGTGGGGGGTTGTCATCGCTGGGAGTGGCTATCGCTAGCGCTGTTGCTGCCGCGGTTGCGGAGTTTTCTGGCAGCAATCATCGGTCAGCATCCGATGTTCCTCGGCTGGGGGTGGCGATCCGCGCGATCGCGTCAGTGGTGCGCGGTGCGTAGCGTGCGGCGTGGCACGTGGCACGTGGTGCGCTGCGTGGTGCGTGGTGCGTGGTGCGTGGTCCGTGCTGCCCGGTGCTCCATACACGATGCGAGTAAGTGTGTCGTGCGCAGGATAACGGCGTGGCGCGCGGGGCGCGATGCGTGGTGTGCGATCGGTGCGCCGCTTTTGCACGTGTCGTCGTGTCGTGTGTGGGATACGGGTGCCAGTATGCGGGGCGCGATTGCAATCGCGAGGTTCGACAGGAGCGTCAGTCCGCCATGTCGCTGCATAGAAAGTCGAGTGCGACGCATGCGAACACGGCAGCGGCAATCAGCAACGGGTGGCGGTTCAGATCGTGCAACCTGGCGCCGGCGGCCGCGCCCGCGCCGTACGAAAGCCATGCAACACCGGGTAACAGCGCGGCGCCGAGCGCCGGCCGCTCACGTCCGCCGCCGCGCCGCCAGGCCAGTTCGACCAGCCCATTGGCAAACTTCACGATGGTATTGGTTACGACGATTGTCTGAATCGATACGCCGCCGAGACAGGTCAGCGCCTCACCCTGCAGCGCCATCGCCATCGCGAGCAACGGCATCGCGCCCGCGTAATGCGGTGCTGCGTAGTGCGGCGCCGCGCGATGCATCGCCACATCCGCAGCGGCGACTAGCGAGCCCACCGCCAGCAATACCCAGCCGGCCCTCGGCACGATACGGCGCAGTGCGCTGCCAATCAGGCAGCCGACCAGGAACCACCCGAGCACCTCGCCGATCAGCAGCGCCTGTGCCCAGTCCGCGCGCGCGGCGTTCATGCCGAGCTGCACGGTATTGCCGGTCATCACGCCAGGATAGATGCCGCCCAGATACAGATAGCCGACCACCTCGACGCAGCCCGCCGCTGCGGACAACAGCATCGCGCGACGTGCGCTGCGCCACATACGCATGCCGTCGCACTACTTGCTGCGCGGCGGCTGCAGCGCATCGTCCGGCCGTCGCAGGCGGCCTGCGCGGATCGCCGTCACCGCGTTGACGACCGCGCGCGCGACATTATCGGTTTCCGCCTGCACGCCGCGGTCTTCGTCGAGCGCGTCGTGGCTGGTCGCGTACGGCGCGTAGTAGCCGATAAAGCGGTCGAGCCGCGCCTGCGCGCCGGACTCGATCAAGCCCATCCAGTCGAGCCAGTCGCACAGCGCCGCACGCGCCCCCTCGATGCCGGCCACGTCGCCGTGCACCACCACGCCATAAGCGCGCCCCTGCAGATGCTTCGGATAGTCCCAGCCCTGCAGCTCGATCTGTTTCGCCTTCTGCGCGTCCTTGCCCGACGTCAGTGTCGGGTCCGGGTTGCCGCCGTCCGCGCATACCAGCCGGTCGATCATCAGTTTCAGTGGACTGGGCGACTGATACCAGTACGTCGGCGTGACGATCACGAGGCCGTGGCATGCGGCGAAGCGCTCGTAGATTTCGTTCATCCAGTCGTTCACCTGGCCGAGCGAATGATTCGGATAGCAGCTGCACGGCCAGTGGCACAGCGGCATTGCGGTGGATACGCAGCCCTTGCACGGATGGATCTGCCGGTCATGCTCCGACGTCACCAGCGACAGATCGAGCAGATCGGCCTCGAACTGCGCTTGCCGGACTACGGACTCGACGCGTTTGGCCAGCCGGAAACTCTTCGACATTTCGCCGGGGCACGTGTAGTCGTTGCGCGACGAACCGTTGACGATCAGGATGCGCGAGCGCGAAGCAGCATCCTGTTGTCGCTGCGCGGCCGCGCGTATGCGCTGCGCAGCGTCGCGCCATTCGACCGACAGGTCGTAGTGCGGATCGGCGAAGCCCGGACCGGCCTTTGCCGTAACCGGCGACTTGCGGCCTTGCGCGTAGGCCTCCCATGCGATCGACTCGAGCCGGGCAAGCGCCGCATCTTCCGCGCGGAACGCCGGGTCGTAGAAGCGCGCGACGAAGCGTTCATGGAACGCCTGCCGCGACATCTTTTCCGTTACCTGCCCTTTCCTGACCAGTGGGGTGATGGGATCTTCTTCGCTCATGGTCTGCCCTCCGCGCACATCGGGTTGCGATATGTCCGCGAGGTGCAACGCGCCAGCGCGCGTGGAGCGACGGGGATATGCGTGGACATGCGCTCGGGGTGGCATGCCTCGGTGTGGCGCGCCTCGGCGGCAAAAACCAACGCTACAGCCCACGCGACAACCACGCGACAACCACGGGAAAACCACGGGACAACCACGGGACAAACGGAAAGTCAGCAGAAACCATGCCGCGCGGCGCGGCGCGCACTTACTCGTGCCCGTCCACCCACGCCTTGGCCCATTCGAGGCCGATCGCTTCGGCTTCCTGCTCCGTCACGAAGTGCGCGAGCACGCCGGACGCCTCGATGACCTGTGTGCCGCGCGTGATCGTGCCGCTCGCCGCATAGCGGTTCTGCTGGGCGATCGCGTGACCCCAGATCGAGTAGCCCTTGTACATGCCCGATTGCATCAGTGCGCCACCGTTGGCTGCGCGTGGCCGCCGCCGACGCGCAGGATATTGCCTTCCGGCGTGACGATGCGCGGAATGTCGTCGAAACGCGCGGTGTCGCGCGGCGGCGGCGCCGGGTAGCCGTTGCCATTGCCATTGCCACGCGCACGCGATGCCGCCAGCGCGGGCGATCCTGACGACCCGGGCGCTGCATTCGCATGCAGCCGATGCGCCTGCGCCGGAGCGCGACGCGCAATCGAGACCTTGTTGCGATTTGGCCGCACACGCTTCACCGCGGCATGCGGCGCCATTGCCCGCGCCTCTGGCGGATTCCAGATCTCGACGATGCGCTCACCGGCCAGCGCGGATGACGCGCTGCCCATCAGCACAGCCGCAGGCAAAGCAGCAAGCACGACAGCAACCAGGTTGACCAGCGCGGCACTTCGCAACATTTCCATCTCCAGTTCCACCTGCGGCGGCCTTCGGCTGCCGCTTCTTTGGGCAGCGGGACGGACCATAGAATACTGTATAAACATACAGGTGTCACGCGTGATCGGCGCGGTGCGTCGCGTGAACGGTGAGCCATCGCGAGCCATCTTGTCGCAGCGGGAAACGCTGATTTGACCGGCGCCGTCACAATACGATGGTATTGCCGCCACCGCGCGGTCACGCGCTGCCGACGCCTCGTCCACGCGCATTGGCGCCGCATCGCGCAAGGCCGTCAGCGCCTGCCCGTCAATCGCGCAAACACGGCCGCAAACAAGCTCGCTAATACAACTGCCAGCGGCACTGCGCCGATACCAACGTATAAGCGGCGCTTTCCGATACCGGTGTCTATCGTCAACTCAGATCAACCCAGCGCAGCGATCGCGCCAAGCGCTTTTACCAAGTGACGGCACGACTTGCCGCGGACCTCGAGCCGGGCGACCCGCGCTTCACTCGCGAAGTCATCGAAGCGATTCATCACACCACCGCCGACTAGCGTACCCGCGGCAGCGCGACGGGCGGCTCGTTGCTATGCGCCGCTCTCCCGCTGGACAACCGAGATCGCCCACTTCAGTGCGCGCCACGCGAGACTTTCGCGCTCGCGGCCGATCAGCACCGTGCCGACGGTCTCGCGCGACAGCGCCGGCAGCCGCGCATCGCGCGACGCTGCGGCGTCGGCTGCACGGTCCGCCGCACTGAGGGCTGTATCGTCCGCAGCACCGCGGAATGTACTGTCCGCTGCACCGCGGGCTGCACCGTCCGCTTCACTACGGGCCGCGCCGTCCGCAGCACCGCGGGCTGCACTGTCGGCTGCATTGCGGGCCGCACTGCCCACCTCACTGCCCCCCGCATCGCCCACACGATCCGCGCCGCCCCCACCCGTCGCCGCACAATCGCCGATCCGCACGCGATACGTCGCCGCCAGCGGCACCAGCCGCTCGGTGCCCGGCGGCCGCTCGACCGGCACCGGCCCGCCGTACACGCTGGCGAGCGCCGGCGCATCGAGCGTCGCGACGTTCACATGGTCGACGCCGGTCACGCGGCAGCGCAGCGTGCGGCTTTCCGGCAGCGACGCGACGAAACGCGCGGCGTCGCCGGCGCCGATGTGCGCCACCTGGTCTTCGCCGACGAACGCGTCGCCCTTCACGCCATCCGGTCCGATCACGTCGAACAGATGCGCGCCGCGCGGCAGCCACGTACCGGCCGCAAGGTCCTCATGGGTTTGTACCGTGCCGTCGAACGGCGCGCGCAGCGTCAGGCGCGCCCGCTGCGCGGCGAGCCCTGTCGTCGCCGCGCGCGCGGCATCGCGGCGACGCGTCAGCGCGGTGCCTTCGTCGAGCAGCCGGCGGTCGAACGACTGCTGCTGCACTTCCCAGTCGAGCAGCGCCTGCTCGACCTGTGCGCGCTTCAGGCGCCGTTCGAGATCCGGCGCCGCAAGCACCGCCAGCACGTCGCCGGCGCGCACCGGCTGGCCGTCGCGCGCGAGCGGCTGGCCGGCCAGCACATAGCCGGCTTCCGGCGTATAGAGTCCTTGCGCGCGCAACGGTCCGAACACGGCCGGCGCGTCGACGCCGCCGCGCCACGGCAGCACCAGCAGCGCAAAAATAGCGCCCGCCAGCAGCGCGCTCCGCACCGTCTGCCGGCGCCAGCGCAGCGCGCCGCGCCGCTGCCAGCACACGACGATCTCGCGCAGCACCGGCCGTGCGATAAACCAGCCGAACTCGACCATAAACAGCACGATGCCCAGCACCTTGAAAAACGCGTGATAGACGATCAGCGCAATCGACGCGAACACCACCAGCCGGTACAGCCACGTCGCGAACGAGAAGCCGACCAGAAAGCGGCGCCGCTGCAGCGAACACGGCTCGGGCTGCGGATCGCCGAAGCCGAACAGCCATTCGCGCATCCGCCAGCGGCCGAACGCGAACGCGCGGTCGTGCAGATTCGGCATGTCGAGCCAGTCTGACAGCAGGAAATAACCGTCGAAGCGCATGAACGGGCTGGCGTTGATGGTGAGCGTGCCGACCCAGCTGGTGGTGGCGAGCAGAAACATGCCGGCGCGCAGCGGGCCGTCCGGCAGCAGGCACCACGCGAGCGTCGCGAACGCGGCGAGCGCGAGTTCGCTCAGCATGCCGGCCGCGCCGATGCGCAGCCGGTCGCCGCGCGCCGGCACCTTCCACGCTTCGGTGGTGTCGGTGTACAGCACCGGCACCATCACCAGCAGCGCGACGCCCATGGTCGGCACGCGGCAACCGTAGCGGTACGCGGTAAACGCATGACCGAACTCGTGCAGTACCTTGGCGATCCCGAGCGCCACGCCGATCGCCGCGAGTCCGCTCCAGTCCGCGTAGCCGTGAAAGGTGTGCACGAACTGGTCCCAGCGCTGCGACACCAGCGCGAGACCGGCCGCCGCGCACAATGCGACGCCCAGCCAGAACGCCGGCCGGTACGCGAACCCGACGTAGCGCGCAAAGCGCTGCAGAAACGGCATCGGCCGCCACAGCGGCACGCGGATCATCAGGTAGTGCTTGAGCAGCCACATCGCGTTCGACAGCTTGCTGGCCGCGGCGGTGGCGGCGAGCCGCGCGGTGTCCTCGGCGTTCGACGCGACGGTCAGGTTCTGCTGGCGCAGCATGCGCGCCAGCGCCTCGAAGTCTTCTGCGCTGACCTGCAGCGTGGTTTCGCGATTCACCGCGGCGACGATCGCCTGCGGATCGTCGAGCGTCCAGCGCGACAGCATTTCGAACGCGGGCCAGCCGAGCTGGAAAAAGCGGTTCGACGCCGGGTCGTGCAGCATCCACGTCGGCGCGCCTTCGGCGCTCGGCGCGCCCGGCATCAGGCTCAGTTCCTGGCGCAGCGCGGGCAAGCGGGGCAGCGGTCCGGTGCGCATGTCACCAGCCGAGCCACTGGCGCGCGACCGTTAGCGGCCGGCGCAGCAGGTAGTAGACGAGCGGCACCCACGCGCCGTGAATACGCGCCGTGCCCATCGAGCCGAGCGCCGGCAGCTGCCGCGTATCGGCGTCGAAACTGGCCTTTACGCGGTACGCGAGCACGCCGTCCGGCGTTGGCTCCGCGCGCCACGCCACCGTGTCGATGCGCGCGTCGTACGACGCCAGCGGCGAGCTTTTCGGATATAGCGTCAGCGTCGAGCCGGGCTTGATGTCGAGGTTGTCGGCCACCGGCACATAGGCGGTCAGTTCGACGTGCGCGGGATCGGCGAGCAGCATCACTTTTTCGCCGACCGATACCGCCTTGCCGTTCCAGTCGTTCGCATCCGCGAATACCGCGACGCCGGCGCGCGCCGCGGTGACGCGCACGCGCGCCAGCTCGCGCGCGGCGTAGTCGCGCTCGACCGCGGTCTCGTCGAGCTTGCCCTTGCGCAGCGCCATGTCGAGGCGGTCCTTGTCCTCGGTGACGGCCAGCTGCGCGGTCTGCCGGTACTCCTCCTGCGCGGCGTCGAAGTTCTTGTTCGCCACCGCGTTGCGCGACGCAAGCGTGGTCGAATCCAGTTCAAACAGCGGTGTGCCGGCCTGCACGCGCTGATTGGGCTGCGCGTCGACGTGCTCGATCACGCCGTCGAGCGGCGCGCGCACCACGAACGGATCTTTCGCGGTCACTTCGCCCGGTGCGAGCACGGTGAGACGCACCGGAAACACCAGCACCGCGGCACACAGCGCCAGCACGCGCCAGCGCCGCTTGCCCGGCCGCAGCCAGCCGCGCGCGCGCTCGAGCATGGTGGCGCGCGGCGCGAAGGTGCGCAGCGCATGCGCCCACACCGCGCCGAGTTCGGCGAGCATCGCTGCTTCGGCCGGCGAGAACGGTTCTTCACGCGCGAACGCCACTGCGCCGCTGGTATGGCCGCTGACGTCGACGAGCGGCACGTAAAACGCGCGCGCGGGCCACCACGCGGGCCAGTCGGCTGCGACGCCGGGCGGCAGATCGTCGGCACCGAACGCGTACGGACGCGCGAGCGCCTGCGCGGTCAAACGCGCGTCGCCGGCATCGGTCTGTTGCTGCTGCCGCTGGCGCGTCAACGCGCGAAACACTTCGCCCAGCCACTGCACGTACGGCGCACCTGGATCGCTTTGCGGCACGCCCGACAGCGCCGCCACCGCGCCGAAACCATGCGCGCCGGCGCGCCACCACGCGGCCTGCCGGTACGGCATCAGCGCCAGCGTTTCGTTGACGATCGTAAAGCCGAGCGTCGCCTCGCTCTGCGCGTCGCGGGCGCGCGCCGACAGCTGCCACAGCAGCGCGAGGTCGTTGGCTTCGATACGGACGGGTCCGTTCATCGCTTCACTGCGGGTTGAAGCTGGCCCAGCCGCTCATGCCGGGCAGCAGCTCGGCTGGCCGGCCGGTCAGCGACGCGGTGACGTCCACCGTCTGCGTGACCGGATCGACGCGCGCACCGATCCGCGCGACGCTGGCCGGATAACTCTTGCCGACCTCGTCGACCTTCACCGTCAGCGGATGGCCGGGTTTCAGCCACGCGAGCCACTTCGAAGGCACGATCATTTTCAGTTCGAGGTGGCTGGTATCGACGATGGTCAACAGCGGCTTGCCGACTTCGGCGAACTGCTGCGCCGATGCGCTGCGCTTGACGACCCGCCCGTCGAACGGCGCGGCGATCGCGCATTTGCGCACTGTCGCCTGCATATAGGCGACTTCGGCGGCGCTCGCCTTCGCCTTGCCCTCGGCTTGTTGCACGTCGAGTTCGCCGATCGAGTGCAGCTGCGCGAGGCGCTGGTTCACGTTGCGCATCTGCGCGGCCGCTTCGGCCTCGGCCTGCGCCTTGTGCAACTGCGCCGCGTATAGCGAGCAGTCGAGCGAGACGAGCGTTTGCCCGGCGCGGAACGAATCGCCGTCGCGAAACGGCAGCGCGGCGATTTTCGCGCTGACTTCGCTCGCGACGTCGAGCTGGTCGCGCGGCACCAGCTGGATGCGGATGCGGCCGTCGCCGTCCGCGCTGGCCTGCGTCTGCACCGGGGTGGCGGGCGGCGCGACGTGCAGCGCGGCCGGTGTCACGGCGTCTTTCACAGGGGCTGCCGACGGTGCGGGCGATGCGGCCGGTGTGCCCGGCGATGCGGCGCGCAATGTGCTCTGCGCAGCCGGAGCTGCGGCCGGCGTGCCCGGCGTGGCACCGGCCGCGAACTGCGCGGCCCATGCTAGCGCGGCGATTGCCGCCGCGCCCTTCACTGCTGCAACCCGACTGCTGTATTTCATTGCGCCTTTGCCTCAGCCACTTGCCGGACTGCTGTTGCCGCACTGGTTTGCATCACTGCGTTCGGTTTCGCCGCGGCGCCGGTTTGCGCGGCGGGTTTCGCTACGCTTGCCGTACCGTTCGCTGTACTGGTTGGTGCGACGGCGTTGGCCGCTGCGTTCGCTGCTGCGCTTGCGTTCGCGCTCGCCTTCGCCGTGGCTGCAGTGCCGGCTACGGCAACGGCCTTTGTATCTGCCGCCGCACCCGCCGCGCCCGCCGCCTGCGCAGCCGCCGCCGCACCGCTGCCCGGCACCGCGCCCGCCTCCGCCGTGACCCGCCCGATGTCGTCCCAATGCTTCTGCGCCGCCGCAATCGACTGCTCGATCACCTGCAGATCGTCGCTCGCCATGTTGTTCGGCACCGGATCCATGCCGATCGTCGCGAGCAGCTGTCCATATGCGCTTTCCAGTTCGCCGTAGCTCTGATAAAGCCGCAGTTCCGACATCATCGCGTTCATCGCCGCGCGGATTTCCTCGAGCTTGCCCTGCGCGGTCGCCACCGTCGCGTTATGCGTGTGCTGCAGGATCTGCGCATCGACGTCGCTGATCTGCTGGCTCAGCGCAAACTGGCGCTGCTTGGCCGCGAGCTCGGCGCTCGCCACGTGCACCTGGGTGAGCACCGCCATCGACAACGCGAGCCGCTGCGCATGCGCGACGTCGTGCTGCGCATCGGCAAGGCCGCGAATATTCTTCGCGTTCAGGATATTCAGCAGGTTCCAGCTGATGTTGATGCCCGCCGCACGCCACGCGTGGTAGACGAGAAAGCTGTTGCTGTCGTAATGACCGCCCAGCTGCAGCTCGATACCCGGCAGCAGCTTGGTGATCGCCTTGTGCGTTTCGTTGATGCTGATGCGCTCGTTGTAGCTCGCTTCGACCAGTTCCGGCCGGCGCTGCAGCGCCATTTCTTCGCGCTGTTCCATCGGCATCTCGAAGCTCGGCACGCCGAAGCCGGCCGGCGGCGCGAGCTGGAACTCGGTGCCGGGCGCGACGTTCATCAGCGAGGCGAGGCGCGGCTTCGCTTCTTCGAGCTGGTCGCGCACGGTTTCGAGCTGGCGGATGATGTCGAGCAGCGCGTGCTGGTAGGCCAGCGTATCGAGCGGCGAGCGCAGGCCTTCCTGCTGCGTGCGGCGCGATTCGTCGAGCGCTTTCTTCGCTTCGTCGAGCAGCGGCGCGATGCGGCCGTCCAGACGTTGCGCGCCGGCGGCTTCCCAATACGATTCGCGCACCTGCTGCATCAGCAGCTGCACGACCTTGCGGCGGCGCTGCTCGAGCACCAGCACGCGGTCGGCCTGCTCTTTCGCCTCGAAGTAGCTGACGCCGAAGTCCAGCAGATTCCACGAGAACGTCAGGTCGGCGGTGCGCATGTTCTGGTCGGTCGAGAACGACGGCGGCACCACTTCGGTATTCGTGAACAGCCCCTCGGACGACGACGCGAGCGGATGGTTGCGGTTCGTATAACCGGCCGCCGCGGTCAGCTGCGGCAGCATGTTGAAGTTCGCGACGTCGAGCTGTTTCTGGCCGAGCGCGGCTTCCATCATCTTCAACCGGTGATCGAGGTTGAAGCGGATCGAGCGCGCCATCGCTTCTTCGAGCGTCACCGGCCCGGCGAGCGGCTGGGTTTCCGCGAACATCTGCGTGCGGTCGGTTTTCGCGGCGTCGACGCGCTCGGCGTCGGTGAACGGGGTCGGGTGCACGGCGCAGCCCGACAGCCAGAGTGCTGCGACGGCAATCGCGACCAGCGTGGGGCGCGGCATACGCAGCATGCGCGGCGGTTGCGCAATCGTGGTGGTGGTCACTTCGACGACTCTCTCATGGTTGATGTTGGCGAGGATCTCGTGGGCCTTTGTGTTTATCCGTGCGTCACCGATGGGTCGGCGCCTGCGCCTTGCGCGGCGCGCGCTGCGTCGGCCGCTGCGGCGTCGTGCGCAAGCATCGCGGCGCCGGCCGGCCGCGCGACGTGTAGCGCCGCACTCGCCTGCGCGAATTGCGCGGCCAGCGATGGCTTGCCGGCGAGCGGCCGTGCAGGCGCGGGCACAGCTGCGTGCGTATCGTGCGGTGGCACGCTGTGCGGATCCAGCATGCTGTGCGGATCCGACACGCTATGCGAGTCCAACGCGCTACGCGGGTCCGGCACAGCATGCGGGTCGAACGCGACGTGCGCGTCAAACGTAGCGGGCGTGTCGAACGCGGCACGCGGTTCAAACGCCGCATGCGCGGCGAACGCGCTGCGTCCGCGCACATCGGTATCGGTATCGGCACCGGATGCGACGCGTGCGTCCATCGCGGATGCATCGCCGAGTGCCGCGTGCGATCCGCGCGGCGCATGGCCCCCCCGCGGCGTATGCGCGGCAGGCGCATGGCGGCCACGATGATGCGCCGGCGCCACGACGATTTCGCGCCGCACCGTATGTCCGTTCGCGTCGGTCGCCTGCACCATCACGCGCACGTCGTGCGCGCCGCGCGGCAGCGTGCCGGACAGCTTGCCGGCTGCCGCATCGAAGTGCAGCCAGCCCGGCAGCGGCCGGCCGTTGGCCAGCATGACGTCCACCCGCGCGGCGTTCGCGAACGACACGCCGTCCACCCGCGCGAGATCGATCGCAAAGCGCCCGTTCGCCGCGGCCACATCCAGCGTGAGCGGCGGCAACGTATCGACGCCCGCGTCGGTCGTACGCAAGCTGTCCGGCACCAGCGGCGGCAACGGCGGCACGCTGGTGCGGCCGACCAGGAACGGCCGGTCGTCGGTGGTGAACGTATAGGTGTACGGCTGCGGAATCTCGCCGACCGGCCGCTCCGGCTCGAACTCGGCCAGCACGTTCGGCGTGTTGTTGACGACGATGCCGTCGAACCGCTCGAGCGTGCGCGAGCTCAGCAGGATTGGCGCTTCGGGCGCGCGGCTGGCGGCACCCGGATAGTGCGGCAGATCGTTCGGCGGCGGGCTGTTCGACGTATTGGCGGCCGGCAACGCAGGGGGCGGCGCAGACACCGTCGCCAGCACCTGCACGGTCGCCGACACGGTCGCACTGGTCTTCGCGCCGTCGCTGACCACGAACAGCACCGTGCGTGGGCCGACCGAACTGCTGCTGGTCGCGAAGGTGATTTCCGACAACGCGCGCGACCACTGCGCATTGGTGGCCGTCGCGCCTGCCGAGGTCAGCGTCA
>DATLOW010000019.1:0-7533 GCA_035536055.1 Paraburkholderia sp.
TGCCAGCGCGAGTTCTCGGTACGGCGCGTCTGCGCGCCGACGTTGTACTGCGACAGGATCCGGCCGGTGGTCAGGATCAGCGGGAACTTCTGCGTGACCTTCTCCGGCGACGCGACGAACTTGGTGATCACGAACTTGCCCTTGCCGCGCACGAATTCCTCGATGTGCATGGTCGGCGTGCCGTCCGGGGCTTCTTCGTTACACGGCCACTGGATGCTGCCCTGCTGGTCGAGCTTCGCATACGACACGCCGTGGAAAGTCGGCGTGAGGCGGGCGATTTCGTCCATGATCTCGGACGGATGGTTGTAGTCCATCTCGTAGCCGAGCGCGCGGGCGAGCAGGATCGTCACTTCCCAGTCGGCATAGCCGCCGAGCGGAGGCATCACCTTGCGTACGCGCGAGATGCGGCGCTCGGCGTTGGTGAAGGTGCCGTCCTTTTCGAGGAAGGTCGAGCCCGGCAGCAGCACGTGCGCAAACTTCGCGGTTTCGTTCAGGAAGATGTCCTGCACGACGATGCATTCCATCGACGACAGCGCCGCGCCCACGTGTTGCGTATTCGGGTCCGACTGCACGATGTCTTCACCCTGGCAGTACAGGCCCATGAAGGTGCCATGCAGCGCCGCATCGAACATGTTCGGAATGCGCAGGCCCGGTTCCGGCTGCAGTTCGACGTTCCATGCCTCTTCGAACAGCGCGCGCGTGACCGGGTCGCTGATGTGGCGATAGCCCGGCAGTTCGTGCGGGAACGAGCCCATGTCGCACGAGCCCTGCACGTTGTTCTGGCCGCGCAGCGGATTGACGCCGACGCCTTCGCGGCCGATGTTGCCGGTGGCCATTGCGAGGTTGGCGATGCCGATCACCATCGTCGAGCCTTGCGCATGCTCGGTGACGCCGAGGCCGTAGTAGATCGCCGCATTGCCACCGGTCGCGTAGATGCGGGCGGCTTCGCGTACTTGCTGCGCGGGCACGCCGGTGATTTCGGCGGTCGCTTCCGGCGCGTTTTCCGGCAGCGCGACGAAATCGCGCCATTGCTGGAATGCGCGCGTTTCGCAGCGCTCGGCGATAAAGGCTTCGTTCAGCAGCCCTTCGGTGACGATCACGTGCGCAAGCGCATTGACGATCGCGACGTTGGTGCCCGGGCGCAACTGCAGGTGATGCGAGGCCTTCACGTGCGCGGTATCGACGATGTCGATCTTGCGCGGGTCGACCACGATCAGCTTGGCGCCTTCACGCACGCGGCGCTTCAGGCGCGAGCCGAACACCGGGTGGCCGTCGCTCGGGTTTGCGCCGATCACGACGATCACGTCGGCTTTCTCGACCGATGCGAAGGTCTGCGTGCCGGCCGATTCGCCGAGCGTCGTCTTCAGGCCGTAGCCGGTCGGCGAGTGGCACACGCGTGCGCAGGTATCGACGTTGTTGTTGTTGAACGCGGCGCGCACCAGCTTCTGCACCAGATACGTTTCTTCGTTCGTGCAACGCGACGACGTGATGCCGCCGATCGAATCGCGGCCGTACTTGTCCTGGATCTGGCGGAAGCGCGTCGCCGCATAGGTCAGCGCTTCGTCCCAGCTGACTTCGCGCCACGGATCGGTGATCTTGTCGCGGATCATCGGCTTCGTGATGCGGTCCTTGTGCGTCGCGTAGCCCCATGCGAAGCGGCCCTTCACGCACGCGTGGCCTTCGTTCGCGTCGCCGTTCTTGTTCGGCACCATGCGCACGACGGTGTTGCCCTTCATCTCAGCCTTGAACGAGCAGCCGACGCCGCAATACGCGCAGGTCGTCACCACCGAGTGCTCGGCCTGACCGAGCATCACGACGG
This sequence comes from Paraburkholderia sp., assembly GCA_035536055.1. GTDB lineage: Bacteria > Pseudomonadota > Gammaproteobacteria > Burkholderiales > Burkholderiaceae > Paraburkholderia. Next base: position 1,820 of record DATLOW010000019.1, read on the forward strand.
TCTTTTCCTGCAGCGTCGCGGTCGGGCACGCGTTGACGCAGGCGCCGCACGACACGCATTCGGAATCCATGAACGGCTGGTTTTCGCTCGCCGCGACGCGCGATTCGAAACCGCGGCCGGCGATCGTCAGCGCGAAGGTGCCTTGCGTTTCTTCGCAGGCGCGCACGCAGCGGTTACATACGATGCACTTCGATGGGTCGTACGTGAAGTATGGGTTCGACTCGTCTTTCTTGTCCTTCAGGTGGTTGTCGCCGTCGAAGCCGTAGCGCACTTCGCGCAGGCCCGTGACGCCGGCCATGTCCTGCAGTTCGCAATCGCCGTTGGCAGGGCAGGTCAGGCAGTCGAGCGGGTGATCGGAGATGTACAGCTCCATCACGTTGCGGCGCAGCGACTGCAGACGGTCGGTTTGCGTGCGCACCTTCATGCCGGCTTCGACCGGCGTCGTGCACGACGCCGGATAGCCGCGCCGGCCTTCGATTTCGACGAGGCACAGGCGGCACGAGCCGAACGGCTCGAGCGAATCGGTCGCGCACAGCTTCGGCACGTTGACGCCGGCTTCGATCGCCGCGCGCATCACGGAAGTGCCGGCCGGCACCGTCACGCATTCGCCATCGATTTCGAGCGTCACGTCGACGTCGGCATGGCGCAGCGGCGTGCCGTAGTCGGTGTCGTCGAACGGCGAGCGGGTCGCGCGTTGCAGGGCCTGCGATTTACAGGCGCAATTGCCGGAGCCGCAGCCGCCAGCGTTGGTATTGATCGCGTCAGACATGGTGGGCTCCTGGGTCAAGCGGCCGCTTTCGGCGCGGCAGTAGCAAGACCGAAGTCTTCGGGGAAATGATCGAGCGCGGAAACCACAGGATACGGCGTCATGCCGCCCATCGCGCACAGCGAACCGGAAATCATCGTATCGCACAGGTCGCGCAGCAGCTGAACCTGCTTGGTCGACGTGTCGCCATTGCGGATCCGCTGGATCACTTCGACGCCGCGCGTCGAACCGATCCGGCACGGCGTGCACTTGCCGCACGATTCGAGCACGCAGAAATGCATCGCGTATTGCGCGAGTTCAGCGAGGTTCGACGTATCGTCGTGGATCACGAGGCCGCCGTGGCCGACCACCGCGCCGACTGCGGCATACGCTTCGTAGTCGAGCGGAATGTCCCACTGGCTTTCCGGCAGATACGTGCCGAGCGGGCCGCCGACCTGCACCGCGCGCGCCGGCCGGCCGCTTGCCGTGCCGCCGCCGTAGTCGAACATCAGTTCGCGCAGCGTGACGCCGAACGCGAGTTCGACGAGGCCGCCCTGTTTGACGTTACCGGCGATCTGGAACGGCAGCGTGCCGCGCGAGCGGCCCATGCCGAAGTCTTTATAGAACGCCGCGCCCTTCGCGAAGATGATCGGCACCGTGGCGAGCGTGATCACGTTATTGATCACGGTCGGCTTGCCGAACAGGCCCGACAGGGCCGGCAGCGGCGGCTTCGCGCGCACGATGCCGCGCTTGCCTTCGAGCGATTCGAGCAGTGCGGTCTCTTCGCCGCACACGTAGGCGCCGGCGCCCTTCGCGACGAACAGCTCGAAGCGGTGCTGCGAGCCGAGTACGCTGTCGCCGAGCCAGCCGGCGGCGCGCGCCTTTTCGATCGCGGCTTCGAGCGTTGCGATCGAGTGCGGATACTCGCTGCGCACGTAGATATGGCCGACGGTTGCGCCGACCACGATACCCGCGATGATCATCCCTTCGATCAGCACGAACGGATCGCTTTCCATCACGAGACGGTCGGAGAAGGTGCCCGAGTCGCCTTCGTCGGCGTTGCAGACGATGTACTTCTGGTCGGCCTGCGCGCCGCGTACGGTGCGCCACTTGATACCTGCCGGGAACGCGGCGCCGCCGCGGCCGCGCAGGCCCGATTCGATCAGCGCTTCGCAGGCCTTGCCGCCGTCCATCGCGAGCGCCTGCTTCAGTCCTTCGATGCCGCCATGCGCGACATAGTCTTCGGTCGACAGCGGATCGGTGATGCCGATGCGCGCGAAGGTCAGACGCTGCTGCTTCTTCAGATACGGAATCTCTTCGACGAGGCCGACGTGGCGCGCATGCGCGTTGCCTTCGACGAAGCCGGCGTCGAACAGCGACGCGACGTCGTCCACTTCGACGTTACCGTAGCCGACGCGGCCTGCCGGCGTTTCGACTTCGATCAGCGGTTCGAGATACAGCAGACCGCGCGAGCCATTGCGGATCAATTCGATCGCGATGCCGCGCTTGGCCGCTTCGCTGGCGATCGCCGCAGCGAGCTTGTCGGCGCCGAGCGCGATGGCGGACGAATCGCGGGGAACGTAAATGCGCGTCATGCCGTAGCCTCCACTTCCTTCAACGCAGCGGCAAGCAGCGCATCGAACTTCTGCGGCGTGACCTTCGCGTGCAATTCGTCGTTGATCAGCATGGCCGGCGACAGCGCGCACTGGCCGAGGCAGTACACCGATTCAAGTCCGACCGGACCGTGAGTGGGTTCGCCGCCGTGCTTGTGCGCATCGAACTTGCAGCCGGTGCGCGCCTCGATGTGCTGCGCGAGCGCTTCGGTGCCCATGCTGCGGCAGGCTTCCGCGCGGCACAGCTGCACGGTGACCGGCGCGGCGGGCTGCTGGCGGAAGTGGTGGTAATAGGTGATGACACCGTGGACTTCGGCGCGCGACAGGTTTAACGCCTTCGCTAGCGGCGCCACCGCAGCGGGCGGCACATAGCCGGCTTCATCCTGGATGGCGTGCAGGATCGCGACCAGCGACATGCCGGGCCGCGCGTGACGTTGCACCAGCTCATCCGGCGCAAAGGTGTTTCTATCCACGGTGGGGGCTCCTCCAAAGTCAGATATGCACTTGTCATTCATAAAGTGTGCATCTATGCTTTGTTTGTTGAATATGGATAGAGCGAACGATAGGCGTGTGAATCGCCTTGTGCAATAGGAACAAACACGCCATATATGATCCGAATCGAATGTCAGGCACAGCTGATCGTGCGCGACTCAAACGGGCGAAGCACCAGCCTGACTGACGTCGTGCCGTTATTGGCGCTGGTCGCTGAAACCGGCAGCATCGCGCAAGCCGCCACGCTTAAGGGTTTGTCCTACCGGCATGCATGGGGTTTGCTGCGCAGCATCGAGACTTATCTCGGCGGCGCATTGATCGAAAAGGAGCGCGGCCGCGGCTCGGTGCTTTCTGAACTGGGTCACGCCGTGCTGCGTGGGCAGCGGCTGTGCGGCGAACGGCTCGACGGCAATATGCAGGCGCTGGCGAGCGAAGTCGCCAGCGATCTGAATCGCTGGCTTGCGCCGCCGCGCGACGACGTGCGGATTCACGCGTCGCATGGCTATGCGGTGGCCGCGTTGGTCACCGCGCTGGTCGCCGACGACGTGCCGCTCGATATCAAGTACCGCGACAGCGCGGAAGCGATCGTCGCGCTGTCGCGCGGCGAGTGCGATCTGGCCGGCTTTCATATGCCGCGTGGCGAGTTTCGCGCGGCCTTCGTCGACAAGTACCGGCAGTGGCTCGATCCGCAGCGGCATGTGCTCGTGCATCTGACGCGTCGCAAGCAGGGGCTGTTCCTCGCGAAGGGCAATCCGAAACGCATTGCGGGCCTCTCCGACCTCGCGCGCGACGACATCCGCTTCGTCAACCGGCAGCCGGGTTCGGGTACGCGGATGCTGCTCGATCTGGCGTTGCGGCGCATCGGCGTGGATCCGGACCGCGTGAACGGCTATGCGTCGACCGAGCTCACGCACTCGGCGATCGCGGCGTTCGTCGCGAGCGGCATGGCGGACGTGGGCTTCGGCGTCGAGCCGGCGGCGCATCACTTCGGGCTCGACTTCGTGCCGGTGGTCGATGAAGACTATTACTTCGCGTGCGACCGCGCGCAGGTCGAACGGGCGCCGTTTGCCGCGGTCATCGACGTGCTGCGTGGCGGCGCGTTCCGGCGCCGCGTCGCGCAGCTCGACGGCTACGATCCGCAGGACTGCGGCCGGCTCGTCGAACTCGACGATGGGTGGACGGCGCGTACCGATGCGCTGTCGTAACGCGATGACGGGGGTGGGCCGGGCCGCGTATGGGCTGCCAGGCGTGCGGCGCGGTAAGCGCGCGTAACGATTTCAGGCGTTGCGCGGCCGCACGACGCGGGTCAGAAGCTGCGCTCGCTCGTGCTTTTGCGCTAATCTTTACGACTTCGGTGCGACACGCACGCTCGTGTCCGGGTAGTCCCAACGTAAGGGACATCGACTAGCGGTGATGGAGGCGTCTTTCTGAGTCTGACCAGCCGCGAGAGGTGCACTGTGGGCCTCATGAAGCCCGTTGTCTTTGCACTTCCTGTAACGAGGCGAACCCGGTTGGGTACTCCGGGTATCGCCATTGGCGGTGTTCGGTGTGCTGCAATTCACCGGACATCGCATTGCATTGACCTGATTACCGTCAGGCCCCGCCCCGTCAGCGGCTTTACCTCCGCTGACAAAGCGGAGTTGGAGTATGTAATTCCCGCGCCTTCGGGCAACGGATTCGTTACGTGATACGAGCGCAAGCTCGGTGAGTCATTGTTCGGCCTCGCCCTCGGTATAGGCGAGTGAGCGAACCTGCTGTACGACCAGCAGTAGCCTAGGAGGACATGCGTCACTGGTAACGGTGGGGTATGAAGCTCCTCTGACAAGGTAGCCCCCGGAAGTTTCGGGCAGATGCTGGCCGTGAGGTCATCATCTGGAGACTCCTAGCAGCAAAGGGGGTCAAGGAGCTGGCTGGCTGATAGGGTTAATGAATGTGAACTGCTGATAAACCTCGTTAAAAGAACGGTGCCAAAGCTGCTGTCAGGCATCAACCAAACGGTGTGCGGTCGGATAACCTGCTCGAAGTTTGGGTTACGTCGTCGTTAGGCCGCCGGGGGAAAGGCAGAACCTAAGTCAGTCGTGTGACATGTCGGGAACGTGGTAAGCCCGTATCGTTGCCAGCGCAGTACGGCTGGCAGGCGGACCGTGAGGAACGCTGTTGATGGTGCGGGTATGGGATGGCGGAAAAAGCGAATGCCGGGCTGTAATGGTTCGGATAGGAGTTGAAACATCACTCCACGCGAAAGCGGGCAGACTTCCGTCTGGTCTACCGTCGCAAGACGGCTGATGACCCTCTGTAACTTGGTTAGATGTGGGTGCATGCGCCCGCATTGAGTTGTCTTGTTGTTCCCCAGCGGGGTGTGTTTCCCCCGCTGGGGAGACGCGCCTTCTGTCTGGGGACTTTTCCAGGTAGGGGAGCAGCATGAAAGTATCCGTCCGGAAGGGCGGGTCTGCGCTTTCCCACGCGCCGGACAACTGGCACGCCGTCGATTGGCGCCGGGTTGAACGGAACGTGAGAGGGATGCAGATTCGAATTGCGAAGGCGACGCGGGAACGCGACTGGCGCAGGGTGAAAGCCCTGCAGCGGATGCTGACCCGCACGTTGTCCGCAAAGTTGTACGCGGTGCGACGTGTTACGCAGAACCAGGGTGCGCGAACGGCTGGAGTCGATCGCGAACTATGGGATTCGCCTGAACGCCGGTGGGAAGCCATCGGCAGGTTGAAGCGGCGCGGATACAGGCCTCTGCCATTACGGAGGGTCTTTATCCCCAAGGCCAATGGGAAGGAGCGCCCTCTGGGCATTCCGACCATGCGGGACAGGGCGATGCAGGCCCTGTATCTGCTGGCACTGGAGCCGGTGGCGGA
>DATLOW010000020.1:0-5637 GCA_035536055.1 Paraburkholderia sp.
GCGAGCACCGCGTGCAGCGCCTTCTGGAACCCTGCTGCGGTGGAGTCGAGTTTGCGAATCTTGATAGCCATGCTGATATCCGTTTCGGTAAAACGCGCGGAGCTGCAACGCCTCGTCGGCTGCGCTCTGCGCGTCTTGCATCGCCCGTCCGGCTCGATGCACGTTCACTGCGGTGCGGCCGCTCCAGGCCGCTTGATACTGCTCGATACTGCTCGATGCCACTTCGCATGCCACTCGATGCGGCCGTACTTCGTGTCAAAGCGTCAAGCCCAAGCAAGCCACTTCAAATCGCGGCGGCCTGCTGCGACGCGCGTTCGAACGCATCGAGGAACGGCCGCAGCGCCGCGCGCTTGAGCTTCAACGCAGCCTGGTTCACGACGAGGCGCGACGAGATCTGCATGATCTCCTCCACCTCCACCAGATTGTTCGCGCGCAGCGTGCCGCCCGAACTGACGAGGTCGACGATCGCATCGGCGAGACCCACCAGCGGCGCGAGTTCCATCGACCCATACAGCTTGATCAGATCGACGTGCACGCCCTTCGCCGCAAAGTGCTCGCGCGCGGTTTCCACATACTTGGTCGCGACCCGCAGCCGCGCGCCCTGGCGCACCGCGTTCGCGTAATCGAAACCGGCCTTCACGGCCACCGACATCCGGCAGCGCGCGATATCCAGATCGATCGGCTGATACAGGCCGCCGCCGCCATGCTCGATCAGCACGTCCTTGCCAGCCACACCGAAATCGGCGGCGCCGTATTCGACATAGGTCGGCACGTCGGTCGCACGCACGATGATCACGCGCAGGTTCGGATCGGTGGTCGGCAGGATCAGCTTGCGCGAGCTTTCCGGATCTTCGGCGACCTGCACGCCGGCTGCTGCCAGCAGCGGCACCGTTTCCTCGAAAATACGCCCTTTCGACAAAGCGAGCGTCAGCGGTGCGCCAGGCACCGGCGATACGGAGGTTTGCGGCTGCGTGCTCATGCCTGCTTACCCGAAATGCGCCGCACCTTCGCGCCGACGCTGGTCAGTTTGACTTCCATCCGGTCGTAACCGCGGTCGAGGTGGTAGATCCGGTCGATCAGCGTTTCGCCTTCCGCGCACAGGCCCGCCAGCACGAGGCTCGCGGACGCGCGCAGATCGGTCGCCATCACCTTCGCGCCCGACAGCTTGTCGACGCCGGTCACCAGCGCGGTGTTGCCGTCGATCGTGATGTTCGCGCCCAGACGGTTCAGCTCCTGCACGTGCATGAAGCGGTTCTCGAAGATCGTCTCGACCACGCGCGACGCACCGTCCGCAATCACGTTCAGCGCCATGAATTGCGCCTGCATGTCGGTCGGGAACGCCGGATATTCGGAGGTACGGAACGACACCGCTTTGGGGCGCTGATGCATCCGCACGCGCAGCCAGTCGTCGCCTTCGTCGATCGTCACGCCGGTTTCGCGCAGCTTGTCGATCACCGCTTCGAGCGTTTGCGGACGCACGTTGCGCAACACCACGTCGCCGCCCGCGGCCGCGACCGCGCACAGGAAAGTGCCGGCCTCGATTCGATCCGGCAGCACCGTATGCTCGGCGCCATGCAGCCTGTCGACGCCCTGGATCACGAGGCGATCGGTGCCGATGCCGTCGATCTTCGCGCCCATCGCGACCAGCAGATGCGCGAGATCGCCCACTTCTGGCTCGCGCGCGGCGTTTTCGATCACCGTTTCGCCTTCGGCGAGCACCGCCGCCATCAGCAGGTTCTCCGTGCCGGTGACGGTGATCATGTCGGTGATGATGCGCGTGCCCTTCAGCTTCTTCGCGCGCGCTTCGATAAAGCCGTGCTCGATATTGATCTCGGCGCCCATCGCCTGCAGGCCCTTGATGTGCTGGTCGACCGGCCGCGCACCGATTGCGCAGCCGCCCGGCAGCGACACCTTCGCCTCGCCGAAACGCGCGACCAGCGGACCGAGCACCAGGATCGACGCGCGCATCGTCTTCACGAGTTCGTACGGCGCGACCGGCGTATGCACCTTCGACGCATCGAGCATCACCTTGCCGGCGCCCGGCGTGTCGGCGTCCACGCCCATCAGGCGCAGCAGCTTCAGCATCGTGCGCACGTCCTGCAGGTCCGGCACGTTCGCGAGCTGCACCGGCTGCGCGCTCAACAGACTCGCGCAAAGAATCGGCAGCGCCGCGTTCTTCGCACCCGATACCGTAATCTCCCCTGCTAACTGCTGGCCGCCTTCGATAACGAGCTTGTCCATGCCGGTCAGTTCCTGATGTGTGCGTGCGTCGGTGGACGCATCAGCGGAAGGTTTGGCGGCGCCCTGCACGGCGCCATGACTGTCTTGTGTAATACGCACTAGTGTTCCAGATTACGCGCTCTGCCATTCGGCAGGCGTCAGTGTTTTCATGCTCAGGGCGTGGATTTCTTCGCGCATGCGGTCGCCGAGCGCCGCATACACCAGCTGATGCCGCTGGATCAGCCGCTTGCCTTCGAAATTCGGCGAAACGATGGTCGCAAAGAAATGCTGGCCGTCGCCTTCGACTTCGAGATGCTCGCACGGCAGGCCGGCGGCGATATAACCCTTGATCTGGTCGGGAGTCGGTAACATGGGGACGCTCCTGGTCTAGTGGCGCAGCTTGAAACCGGTCGCGAGCAGACGCATCGCGATCGCGGCCAGTACCACGAAGAAACCGAAAACGATCGCGAGGCTGGCCAGCGGATTCACGTCCGCGACACCGAAAAAGCCATAGCGAAAGCCGTCGATCATGTAGAAAAACGGATTGAGCCGCGATACTTCGCGCCACACCGGCGGCAGTGTATGCGTCGAGTAGAACACACCCGACAGAAACGTCAGCGGCACGATGATGAAGTTCTGAAACGCTGCGAGCTGGTCGAACTTCTCGGCCCAGATGCCGGCGATCACGCCGAGCGTGCCGAGAATCGCCGAGCCGAGCACCGCGAACGCAATGATGAAAAACGGCGCGCTGAAGCTGACCGGAATGAACCAGACCGTCACGATGAACACGCCGCAGCCAACCGCGAGACCGCGCGCCACTGCCGCCAGCACATAGGCGCCGAACATCTCCCAGTGGCCGAGCGGCGGCAGCAGCACGAACACCAGATTGCCGGTGATCTTCGACTGGATCAGCGACGATGAGCTGTTCGCAAACGCGTTTTGCAGCACGCTCATCATCACGAGACCGGGCACCAGGAAGCTGGTGTACTCGACACCCGGATAAACCTCGACGTGCCCGCGCAGTGCGTGGCCGAAGATGGTCAGATACAGCAACGCGGTGATGATCGGCGCCAGCACCGTCTGGAACGACACTTTCCAGAACCGCAGGATCTCTTTGTAGAACAGCGTCTGAAACCCGCTCATGCAAGCCCCTCGACTACTTCAGGCCCGTTCATGATCTGAACGAACACGTCTTCGAGGTCGGCCTTGCGCACCTCGATCTCTTCGAATGTACAGCCCGCCGCGCGGCATTGCGCGAGAATCCGCTCGACGTCGTCGTAGCTCGCGAGGCGCAGCAGATGCTGGCGGCCGTTGACCGCGCCCGGGTCGACTTCGAGCGCACGCAACTCAGCCGGCAGCACGCCGTGCGCAAAGCGCAGAAACAGCTGCATGCCGGCGAAACGCCGCAGCAGTTCGCTGGTGCGTTCGAGCGCGACCACCTCGCCACGCCGCAGCATCGCGATGCGATCGCACAGCGATTCGGCTTCTTCCAGATAGTGCGTGGTCAGCACGATCGTGTGGCCTTCGCGGTTCAGACGCGCGATGAACTTCCACAAGGTCTGCCGCAACTCGACGTCGACGCCGGCGGTCGGCTCGTCGAGCACGATCACCGGCGGCCGGTGCACCAGCGCCTGCGCAACCAGCACGCGGCGCTTCATGCCGCCGGACAGCGCGCGCATGTTGGCATCGGCCTTTTCGGTCAGATCGAGATTGGCCATCACCTCGTCGATCCACGCGTCGTTGTTGCGCAAGCCGAAGTAACCGGACTGGATGCGCAAGGTTTCGCGGACGGTGAAGAACGGATCGAACACAAGTTCCTGCGGCACCACGCCGAGCGCGCGGCGCGCGAGGCGGAAGTCGTCGACGACGTCGTGGCCGCGCACCGCGACGCTGCCTTCATCGGCGCGCGCGAGACCGGCAAGGATGCTGATCAGCGTGGTTTTGCCCGCGCCATTCGGGCCGAGCAGCCCGAAAAACTCGCCCTCTTCGACTGTCAGGCTGACGCCTTTGAGCGCTTGCAAACTTTTGTAGCGCTTTTTGACGTTACGGAATTCTATGGCTGGCATGACTATGCGCCGCGTTGGCTGAACGCGGCTTTTAAGTGCGCAATGCGCGCAAGACAAGATGCGGGAGAAAACGAAATTGGGGCCAACTGCCCGCCCCAAAAAACGTTTGATTATAGGGCAAAGTCAGAGGCACCCGCTGTGCGTGAAGACCACGAGGATGGTGCGGATAGCGAGGTCGGACTGCCTGGTCGAGATACCGAAGGACAACTGTGCGCAGACACCGTACGGGGCGCGGTACCGGTGCGCAGTACCCGGCCGCCGCATCGGGCGCGCGTCAGCCCGGCAAACGCTCGGCGCCGACGGTCGGGCGAGCATGTCGCGCCGACAGCAGCGTGTCGACGCCATAGGCTTGCGCGAGACTGGCAAGCCCGACGGGAAGATTGAAGATTTCGAGGGCCGCGCCGCGCGCACTGGCGGCACGCTGCCATGCGAGCAGCACTGCCAGCGCGGACGAATCGAATTGCGCGAGCGGCGCGCAGTCGACGCGCCGCGCGCCACCCGCGATCCGCTCGAGCCCGGTCGCGAGCGCGGCGCTCGCGCTCGCGTGGGTCAGCGTGGTGCCGGTGCTGAAGCTGCCGGCGGTCTGCGGCGCTTCGCTCACGACTGCTTGCCCGCGGCCAGTTGCTGGTTGCGCTGCGTGAGGAACTGGATCAGGCCGTCCACGCCCTTCTGATTGATCTGCTCGGCAAACTGCTGCTGGTACGCCTGGATCAGCCATGCGCCGAGCACATTGATGTCATATACGCGCCAGCCTTGCGGCGTTTTGTACAGCCGATAGTCGAGTTCCAGCGGCGAGCCGTTGTTCAGCACCGTCGAGCGCACCACTACGTCGGTGTCGTCCGGGTTGGCGCGGAACGGCTTGTACTGGATCTCCTGGTTCTTCACCTGCGACAGCGCGCCGGCGTAGGTGCGGATCAGCAGCATCTTGAACTGCTCGATGACCTGCTCCTGCTGCTGCGGCGTGGCGGTGCGCCAGGCGCGACCCATCGCCAGCTGTGTGGTGCGGCGGAAATCGATGTACGGCAGGATTTTTTCGTTGACGAGCTGCGTGATGCGGGTCAGGTCGCCGGACTGGATCGTCTTGTCCGCACGAATCGTGTCGATGACCTGCTGGGTGACCGTTTTCACCATGCCGTCCGGCGAATTGGTGTCGACCGTCTGCGCAAACGCCGCGCCGCCGAACGAAAACAAAGCTGCAAAAAACGGGATAAGGAAGAATTTTTTCATTTCCAGTCCTGCAAAAAAGAGAACGCTTACTTCGAGCCGACAATATCACGCAAGTTCGATCCTAATCCATCGTCGAGCTGCGAGAGTCGTATCCAACTGTTACGCGCGTGGGGCAAGGCGGCGC
>DATLOW010000021.1:0-11597 GCA_035536055.1 Paraburkholderia sp.
GACCTGGGTCGTATCGCCGGTGACGACCGCCTTCGAGCCGAAGCCGATCCGCGTCAGGAACATCTTCATCTGCTCGGGCGTGGTGTTCTGCGCTTCGTCGAGGATGATGAACGCATGATTCAACGTGCGGCCGCGCATGTATGCGAGCGGCGCGATTTCGATCATCTGCCGTTCGAACATCTTCGCGGTCTTGTCGAAGCCGAGCAGGTCGTACAGCGCGTCGTACAGCGGGCGCAGATACGGATCGACCTTTTGCGCGAGGTCGCCCGGCAAAAAGCCGAGCCGTTCGCCAGCTTCGACCGCGGGACGCGTCAGCACGATGCGCTTCACCTGATCGCGCTCGAGCGCATCAACCGCGCACGCCACCGCGAGATAAGTCTTGCCGGTCCCCGCCGGGCCGACGCCGAAGGTCACGTCGTGCGAAATGATCTGCTTCAGATACTCGCGCTGCGCCGGCGTGCGGCCACGCAGATCGGCGCGCCGCGTGTACAGCTTCGGCCCGAGCTCTTCGACGTCTTCGACGCCTTCCTGCGCCGGTTCGTCGAACGGATGATCCGGGTCGCCGCGAAAGCGCGCATCTTGCGCCCCGTCGCCGCCGTTGTGGCGGCCGTTACCCGTGTGACGCGTTTCGACCAGCGCAAGCTGGATGTCGTCGACGGACAGCGGATCGCGCGCGCTGTTGTAGAAGTTTTCCAGCGCGGCCAGCGCGGTCTTCGCGCCACGCCCGCGGATGCTGATGCGGTGGCCGCGGCGTTGCAGCGTGACGTCGAGCGCCTGTTCGATCTGCCGCAGGTTTTCGTCGAGCGGGCCGCAGAGGTTGGCGAGCCGCGCGTTGTCTTCGCGCGGTGCGGTGAATTCCAGATGTTGCTGAGTGGTCTTCAATTCGAAGGTTCGATCCTGTCGGGGCGTGCCGAACGTGTGGGGCGATCGGTCGCTCAGTGAGTGGTCTCGGGCGCTTCGCCATGCGCAAGCACCAGTTCGCCGCGCAGCGAATGCGGATACGCATGGACGATCTTCACGTCGATCATCTGGCCGATCAGCCGCGCGTGCGACGCGAGCGGCGCCGGGAAATTCACCACGCGGTTGTTCTCGGTGCGGCCCGCGAGCTCGGTGGTCGGGTCTTTGCGTGCCGGCCGTTCGACCAGAATGCGTTCGACCTTGCCGACCATCGCGTTGCTGATGCGCGCGACGTTTTCCTCGATGGTGGCCTGCAGCAGCTGCAGGCGCTTCAACTTCACGTCGCGCGGCGTGTCGTCGTGCAGATTCGCGGCCGGCGTGCCGGGACGCGGGCTGTAGATGAACGAGAAGCTGGTGTCGTAGCTCATGTCGTGCACCAGCGCCATGGTCTTGTCGAAGTCCTGCTCGGTCTCGCCGGGGAAGCCGACGATGATGTCCGTCGACAGCGACAGGTCCGGCCGGATCGCGCGCAGCTTGCGGATCACCGATTTGTATTCGAGCACCGTGTAGCCGCGCTTCATCGCCATCAGGATGCGGTCGGAGCCGTGCTGCACCGGCAGATGCAGGTGATTGACGAGCTTCGGCACTTTTGCGTACGCGTCGATCAGCCGCTGCGTGAATTCCTTCGGATGCGACGTCGTGTAGCGGATTCGCTCGATGCCGGGGACGTCGGCGACGTATTCGACCAGCGTGGCGAAGTCGGCGATTTCAGTCGAACCGACGGTCAGCGCGCCGCGATAGGCATTCACGTTCTGCCCGAGCAGCGTCACTTCGCGCACGCCCTGGTCGGCGAGGCCGGCGATTTCGGTCAGCACGTCGTCGAGCGGGCGCGACACTTCTTCGCCGCGCGTGTACGGCACCACGCAATAGCTGCAGTACTTGCTGCAGCCTTCCATGATCGATACGAACGCACTCGGACCGTCGACGCGCGCCGGCGGCAGGTGATCGAACTTCTCGATTTCGGGGAACGTAATGTCGACCTGCGCACGGCCGCTGGCGCGGCGCGCGTCGATCATCTGCGGCAGGCGGTGCAGCGTTTGCGGGCCAAACACGAGATCGACGTACGGCGCGCGCGCCACGATCGACGCGCCTTCCTGGCTCGCCACGCAGCCGCCGACGCCGATCAGCAGATTCGGGTTCGCTTCCTTCAGCTCGCGCACGCGGCCGAGGTCGGAGAAGACTTTTTCCTGCGCTTTTTCACGGACCGAGCACGTGTTGAACAGAATGACGTCCGCGTCTTCCGGCGTGTCGGTCTTGACGAGGCCTTCTGCGGCGCCGAGCACGTCGACCATCTTGTCGGAGTCGTACTCGTTCATCTGGCAGCCGAAGGTCTTTACATAAACTTTCTTGGTCATCTAGGTTTCGCCGTTCGCAGTGGTTGACCTGGGGGCGTGGTTCAAAAGGTGAATGCGGGGTGCAAACGCCGGGGCGCAAGCCCGCGGACCGCCGTTACCGCGCGGCGCTGCGACAGACGTGATCGGGCCGTGCTGGAACCGTGCGGAAGTGCTGCAGAAGCCGCGGCGCGTGGTGTGCGGCGGCTGGGCACGGCGGGACGCGTTTGCAGTGTAGTCCGTCATTATAGCCGTTCGGCGCCTGGGGTTCCCGGGCCTTGCGTGCTCGCGGTTGCGGTCGCGCCGGGGGTGTGGCCGGGCGCTGGTGAATCGGCGCCTGGCGCATGGGCCCTCGGTGCATCGACCGCCTGGGCATCGGCTGCCGCTGCGCCGGATCCAAACCCGCAGCGCGCTTCCAGCTCGGCCGTCACGCGCGCGAAGCGCTCCGCCAGAAAATCCAGCAGCACGCGCACGCGCGGCGCCATAAAGCGGTTGCGGTGGTACAGCGCATGCAGCGGCGCATCCGGATAGCGCCACTGCGGCAGCAGCACGCGCAGACCGTCGCCGCGCAGGTCGGCTTCCACGTCCCACATCGATTTGACGACGATTCCATAGCCGCGCAGCGCCCATTCGCGGGCCACCGCGCCGTCGTTGGTTTCGCGCGCGGTGTCGAGCGGCACCGTGTACACCTCGGTCTCGCCGCCGCGCGTGAAGCGCCATTCGTTGACCGGCCCCGACGCGGTAACCAGCACGATGCAGTGAAAGCGCGCCAGATCCTGCGGATGTTCCGGCACGCCGTAGCGCGCCACGTATTCCGGCGACGCGCACACCACCCGCGGGTTCGGCGCAAGACGTCGCGCGACCAGCGAGCTATCCGGCGGCACACCGAAGCGAATCGCGAGATCGATATCCTCCTGCACCAGGTTCGACAGCGAATCGGATAGCGACAGCCCGAAGGTCACATCCGGGTACAGCGCGTTGAATTCGTCGAGCCAATGCATCAGCAGATTGCGGCCGAAGTCGGACGTGGCGGAGATCCGCACCTTGCCGCGCACCACGTTCTGACCCGCCTGCAGCGCGGTTTGCGCGTCGTCGAGCGCGGCCAGCGCCTGGCGGCAGCCTTGCAGGTACATGCGGCCTTCTTCGGTAAGCCGCAGCTGCCGCGTGGTGCGCTCGAAGAGCCGCACTTTCAGGCCGCTTTCGAGCTTCGCCAGACGCGCGCTGGCCGCCGCCGGCGTAAGGCCCAGCTTGCGGCCGGCGGCCGACAGGCTGCCCAGTTGCGCGGCTTCGACGAACAGGCGGATATCGCCGAGATTGTCGGTCATATTCAATCAGGATTTGAAAATCCTTCAATATCCAGCGGAATTATCAATCGTGCGCTTTGCGGCGACAATGCCGCATCAGTGAAAACCCGGAGACGCCGCCATGCATCTGGACCACGCCACGATCGTTACGCCCGATGTCGAAGGCGTACGCCGCTTTTTCGTCGAAGTTGCCGGTCTGGCCGACGGCCCGCGCCCGCCGTTTCGCGTGGCCGGCGCGTGGCTGTATGCAGACGGGCGTCCCGTGATTCACCTGGTCGAGGCGACGGTGCCGGGCGCGTCCGCGCGTCCGGTGCCGCGTATCGACCACCTCGCCTTCCGCATCGACAGCAGCGACGCGTGGCGTGCGCTGCTGCAACGGATGGACGCAGCAGGCATTGCCTATCAGTCCGCCGAGGTGCCGCTGACCCATGAAGTGCAGTTATTCGTCGCGCTGGACGTCGGCGTCGTCATCGAGTTCGTGACGGCGGCGCGCCACGCGGCCTGATTGAAACCTGGAGTGTCTTGACATGCCTATCCCGTTGTTGGCGCTGGCGATCAGCGCATTCGCGATCGGTACCACCGAGTTCGTGATCATGGGGCTGTTGCCCGAAGTGGCGCGCGACCTCGCGGTGTCGCTGCCGTCCGCCGGCTTGCTGGTGAGCGGCTATGCGCTCGGCGTCGCGGTCGGCGCGCCGCTGCTTGCGGTGGTGACCAGCCGCATGCCGCGCAAGGTCGCGCTGCAGTTGCTGATGGCCGTGTTTATCGTCGGCAACGTGCTGTGTGCGATTGCGCCGAGCTATCCCGTGCTGATGGTGGCGCGCGTCGTCACGTCGTTCGCGCATGGCTCGTTCTTCGGCATCGGCGCCGTGGTGGCGGCTTCGCTGGTGCCGCAGGAAAAGCGCGCCAGCGCGATCGCGCTGATGTTCACCGGCCTCACGCTCGCCAATGTGCTCGGCGTGCCGTTCGGCACCTTCATCGGTCAGCAGTTCGGTTGGCGGGTCGCGTTCTGGATCGTCGCGGGGCTCGGCGTGCTGTCGTTCGCGGGCGTCGCGGCGCTGGTGCCGAACCATCACGACACCGCGCCGGCGGGCCTCGGCCGCGAGGTGCGCGTGCTGAAGGAGCCGCAGGTGTGGCTTGCACTCGGTATGACCGCGCTCGGCTTCGGCGGCGTGTTCGTCGTGTTCACCTATATCGCGCCGATCCTCGAACAGGTCAGCGGATTCTCGCCGCATGGCGTCACGCTGATCCTCGTGCTGTTCGGCATCGGCCTGACGGTCGGCAATGCGATCGGCGGCCGGCTCGCGGACCGCGCGCTGATGCCTTCGCTGATGGGCATTCTGGTGGCGCTTGCACTGGTGATGGCGGTGTTTGCGCGCACCAGCCATTCGCAGGTAGCGGCGGCCGTCACCGTGTTCGTGTGGGGTATCGCGGCATTCGCGACGGTGCCGCCGCTGCAGATGCGCGTGGTCGAAAAGGCGACCGCGGCGCCGAATCTCGCGTCGACGCTGAATATCGGCGCGTTCAATGTCGGCAACGCGGGCGGCGCATGGCTCGGCGGTCTTGCGATCGGCCATGGTTACGGACTCGATGCGCTGCCGTGGGTGGCGGCGGCGGTCACGGTCGCAGCGTTGCTGCTCACCTGGGTCGCGGCGCGCATGGATGCGCCTGCAACGGTCGTGCAGCGCGCTTGCTGAACCACGCGTGTTTGCGCAGATCGAGCGCGCCCAACGCGTGATAACGGTGTGACGATAACTTGGTTGGGCACCGCAGAGGCCGATGCTATCTTGCCTCCACCAACGCTTGCGCTGCATTGCAGCGGCGCTTCAGGAGGCAATCATGCATTCCCCGCTCGCACTGGTGCGCGCCCATGGCGGCGCGGCCGGCGAATTCCACGAGCACGCGGCCGACGCGCTCGACGTACTCGAGCAACTGGTCGGCGTGAATCTGGCGCGGCTGCGCGCTGAACGTCAGCTGTCGCTCGATGCGCTCGCGCGGCTCTCCGGCGTGTCGCGCGCGATGCTCGCGCAGATCGAGTCGGCGCGCAGCGTGCCGTCGATCAAGGTGCTGAGCAAGATCGCCGCGGCGCTCAAGGTGTCGGTGTCCGCGTTTTTGCGGCGCCATGCGGTGAACGGTTTCGAGCACTTGCCCGCGGAGCGCGCGGCGCGGCTCGTCACGTCGAATGGACGCTTTGCGACGCGCGCGCTGTACCCGGACGCGGAGCCGGCCGCCGCCGAGTTTCACGAGCTGCGCATTGCGCCGCTGCATACCGAGACCGGCGCGCTGCGCGCGCCCGGCACGACGGTGAACCTGGTGGTCAGCGACGGCACGCTCGAAGTCAGCGTGCACGAGCGTCGGCAGCTGCTGGCCACCGGCGATGCGATCGTGTTCGACGCCGATCAGCCGTATAGCTTGCGCAACCCGGGCGACACCGAGGCGCGTGCGTTTCGCGTCACGCTGAATCCGGAGGTGCCGCCGCGCTGGCAAGTGACCGCGAGCGCACCGCACGATACGGCGCAGCGCCCGGACTAGCTGGCGCCGGCCTGGTTCAGCAAGAGATTGTCGGTTGTTGTATGCTTTGCCCGCCGGAAAATTCCGGCGATCAGTACGTCTTCAGGGCGGGGTGCAATTCCCCACCGGCGGTATGCAGGCGGCGCGATGCGCACCTGCGAGCCCGCGAGCGCCCGCGTCGCGGTTGTCTTCGAATCACTTCGAAGGCTGCGCGGGGTCAGCAGATCTGGTGCGATGCCAGAGCCGACGGTGATAGTCCGGATGGAAGAAGATGTGCAGATAGTCCTCGGTTTGTCCGAGCCGTGCCGCTTGCTGCAACAGGCGGCGTGCGGGCGTTCCCGTGTCGTGCGGGCATCTCGCGCAGGCCGGGCGCGTGTGCCTGTTTGCAATGCCCTGAAACGTTTTTCGCCTAAACCTTTGCGAGAGCGTTTCATATGTCCCAGTCGGTTTCCCAGTCTTCTTCGAGCCCATTGCCGGGCCAGTCCGCTGCCGCTAGCGCTGCCGCGGTTGCCAGCTTTGCTTGTGCCGCCCCATCCGCCGCCGATGCACGCGACGACCTGCCGTTCGTCGATGCGCACGACGTGCCGCCGCGCATCGCCGCCGCGTTGAAGGCGCTGCGCGAAGGCCGCGCGGTCGTGCTGCAGGACGATCACGATCGCGAGAACGAAGCCGATCTGATCATCGGCGCCGAGAACATGAGCGTCGCGATGATGGCGCTGTTCATCCGCGAGTGCAGCGGCATCGTGTGCCTGTGTCTGCCGGATCAGAAGGTGCGCGCGCTCGAATTGCCGCCGATGGTCGGCCAGAACGAAAGCCGTAACGGCACGGCGTTCACGGTGTCGATCGAGGCGCGCGACGGCGTATCGACCGGCGTGTCGGCCGCCGACCGTCTGACGACGATCCGCGCGGCAATCGCCGATCATGCGAAGCCCGCCGATATCGTGCGGCCGGGCCACGTGTTCCCGTTGCGTGCGATGCCGGGCGGCGTGCTGACGCGGCGCGGCCATACCGAAGGCACGGTCGACCTCGTCACGCTGGCGGGCCTGAAGCCGGCCGGCGTGCTGTGCGAACTGATGAACCCGGATGGCACGATGATGCGCGGCGCGGACGTCGAGCGCTTTGCTGCGCAGCATGACATGCCGCTGTTGACGATTGCCGAGCTGGTGGAGTTCCGTCAGGCGCTGGCGGCAGTGCGGGAGCAGGCTTCGGAGGCCGAGACGGCGTAGAGGGGTGACGCTGCGCGGCTCGCGCGGCAGCGCGCCGCATGCGCTTGTGCCGCGATGCGCCCGTGCCGCGTGCCGCGTGCACCCGTGCGGTGATGCGCCCGTGCCGCAGCGCGCCCGTGCCGCGTGCACCCGTGCGGTGATGCGCCCCTGCCGCAGTGCGCCCGTGCAACTCGCCCCGCAACGCGCTCGCGCGGCAGTGCATGCGCGCGATGCGGGCGAACCCGCGCGCACCCGACCGCGCACGCGAACGCCGCGCTACGACTGCACGTCGCCGAATTCGCCGCGCATGCCGGCCGCCACCAGCGCCGGCAATTCATCCATGTGCTGCATGATCCGCGTGATGCCCATGTTGCGCAGTACATCGGCATAGCCGTCCGGGATATGGCTCGCGCCGACGAACGCGATCGTCATCATGCCGGCGGCACGCGCGGCGTTCAGCCCCGACACGCTGTCTTCGACAACCAGACAGCGGGCCGGCTCGACGCCCAGCCGCTGCGCCGCGAACAGGTAGACATCCGGAAACGGCTTGGGCCGCGCGACCTGCTCCGCACTGAACACGCGCTCGCCGAAAATCTCGGTGAGCCCCGCGCGCTGCACCGAAGCGGTCACCCGCGCGAAGCGGCTATTCGACACCACCGCCACCGGCAGCGTGACGCGCTGTAGCGCATCGCGCACGCCGCTGATCGCGCTCAACGACGACGCAAATGCCGCTTCCACATTGCGATCGATCGTCTTGACGAAGTCGGGCGGCATCGTAATGCCGAGCTGCTGCTCCACGCCGGCGAGAAACGCCGAGGTTTTCTGCCCGAAGGCGGTCTTGACGATCGCATCGAACGAGATGCCGGGAAAGACGGCGGCGAGGGTTTCGTGCATCACGCGGTCGGCGATGACTTCGCTGTCGACGAGCACGCCGTCGCAGTCACAGATGAGGTGGTCGATCATGCGCAAACAGAACCTTGGATACGGCGCTCATACGCGAATCCGGCGCGCCGCAAGCCGGCGGAAAGCGACATGATACGCGGGCGGCTCAATGCGCGTCGTCAGCCCACGCCTTGGCCGCCCGCACGGCGCGCGCCCAGCCGGCGAGACATGCGTCGACGTCGGCTTGTGCGAGCGCCGGCGAGAAGCGCTGCTCGAGTTGCCACTGGTTTTGCAGCGCGTCGATATCCTGCCAGTAGCCGACCGCAAGCCCCGCCAGATACGCGGCGCCGAGCGCGGTGGTTTCGGTGATGCGCGGGCGCACCGCATCGACGCCGAGCAGGTCCGCCTGGAACTGCATCAGCAGATTGTTCGACGAGGCGCCGCCGTCGACGCGCAACTCGCCGATACGCATACCCGAATCGGCTTCCATCGCCTTCAGCACGTCGAGCGATTGATAGGCGATCGAGTCGAGCGCGGCGCGCGCGATATGCGCCGCGTTCGTGCCGCGCGTCACGCCGAACAGCGTGCCGCGCGCGCGGGCGTTCCAGTGCGGCGCGCCGAGCCCGGCGAAGGCCGGCACCAGGTAGACGCCGTCGCTATGCGGCACGCTGCGCGCGAGGATTTCCGTTTCGGCCGCGCTGCGGATCAGGCCGAGGCCGTCGCGCAGCCATTGCACGACCGCGCCGGCGATGAAGATACTGCCTTCCAGCGCATAGTCGACGCGCTCGCCGATCTGCCAGGCGATCGTCGTGACGAGGTTGTTGCGCGACTCGATCGGCTTGCTGCCGGTGTTCATTACGAGGAAGCAGCCGGTGCCGTAGGTGTTTTTCACCATGCCCGATTGCGTGCACAACTGCCCGAACAACGCCGCGTGCTGATCGCCGGCGATGCCGGCGAGCGGGATGTTCGATGCGAATACCGTACTTTGGGTCGGGCCGTACCGCTCGGACGAGGGCCGCACTTCGGGCAGCATGCTGCGCGGAATGTCGAGCGCCGCGAGCAGTTCGTCGTCCCATTGCAGCGTGTGGATGTTGAACAGCATCGTGCGCGACGCATTGGTCACGTCGGTGATGTGCAGGCCGCGCTTCGTGAAGTTCCACACCAGCCAGCTGTCGACGGTGCCGAACGCGAGGCGCCCTTGTTTCGCCTTGTCGCGTGCGCCTTCGACGTGATCGAGAATCCAGCGGATCTTGGTGGCCGAGAAATACGAGTCGATCGGCAAGCCGGTTTTCGCGCGCACCGTCGCTTCGAGTCCTTGCGCTTTCAACTGGTCGCAGAAGTCCGCGGTGCGGCGGTCTTGCCAGACGATCGCGTTGTAGACCGGCTGGCCGGTGTCGCGGTCCCACACGACGGTGGTCTCGCGCTGGTTCGTGATGCCGATCGCGGCGATCGCCGAGCCGCCGATGCCCGCCCGCGTGACTGCTTCGGCAGCGACGCCTGCCTGGGTCGACCAGATTTCATGCGGATTGTGCTCGACCCAGCCCGGCTGCGGATAGATCTGCTCGAACTCCTTCTGCGCGGTCGATACGACGTTGCCGTTGCGGTCGAACAGCATCGCGCGGGAGCTGGTGGTGCCCTGGTCGAGCGCGAGAATGTATTGATCCGGCATGTGTCTCTTCTCCAAGCTGGTGGCCGTCGTGGCGGGGTGGGCGCGGGGTTGCGCGGCGGGTCGCATTGCGTCGCAGCGCATTGGATTGCGTCGGTGTGTGCGACGCGTGCGCGCCTCATCCCGCCTTGCCCCGTCTCGCCTGACGGCTTCGTCTGTCTGGTGGCTTCGTGCGAATTGTTGCATGCGGCCGCAGTGCAGTGGCAGCGTTATGCGTGTTGCGCCGGCGTCTCCTGTGCGAACCACGCGTCGATGTCGCGCGTCACGGCTTCGAGCGTGTTCGCCGGCACATGCAGCCCGAGCTTGGTACGGCGCCACAGCACGTCTTGCGCGCTGCGAGCCCATTCGGTTTCGCGCAGATAGCGCAACTCCGCTTCGTACAGATCGGGCGCGAACGTGCGGCCAAGGCCTGCCAGCGAGTTCGCGTTGCCCACCACGCGTGCCGCGCGCGTGCCGTAGGCGCGCGCGTAGCGGCGCGCCAGCGCGGGCGGCAGCCACGGATGCTGCTTCTGAAATTGCGTGGCGAAACTTTCGAAATCGGCGTGCGCGATATTGCCGCCGGGCAGCGGCGCACCACCCGGACCTCCGCCGGAGGTCCACGGTCTGGCCGCGATGCGCAACGCTTCCGCGAGTTCGTCGACAGCCTGTTCGGCGAGCTTGCGAAAGGTTGTGATCTTGCCGCCGAACACCGACAGTAGCGGCGCTTCGCCTGCTGGCGTGTCGAGTTCGAGCCGATAGTCGCGCGTGACCGCGGACGGGTTGTCCGCATTTTCGTCTTCGAGCAGCGGCCGTACGCCCGAGTACGACCAGCAGACGTCGCCCGGCGCGATCGGCCGCTTGAAGTAGCGGTTGATCGAATCGCACAGGTACTGGATCTCGTCGGCGGTAATGGCGACGCGCGACGGATCGCCGTGGTATTCGATGTCGGTGGTGCCGATCAGCGTGAAGTCGTGCTCGTACGGAATTGCGAAGATGATGCGCTTGTCGGGGTTCTGGAAGATGTACGCGTGATCGTGCTCGAAGAGCCGCCGCGTCACGATATGGCTGCCCTTGACGAGCCGCACGCTGTAATTGGCTTCGCGCCCGAGCGCGCCGTGCAGCAGTTCGCCGACCCACGGCCCGGCCGCATTGGCGAGCGCGCGCGCCTTGACCTGCAGTTCCGTGCCGTCGTCGCGCATCAGCCGCGCGTGCCACAGACCCTGCGCGCGTGAAGCGCTCACCAGCTTCGTGCGCGTGCACACCTGCGCGCCAT
Organism: Paraburkholderia sp.; assembly: GCA_035536055.1. Classification (GTDB taxonomy): domain Bacteria; phylum Pseudomonadota; class Gammaproteobacteria; order Burkholderiales; family Burkholderiaceae; genus Paraburkholderia. The sequence goes on from DATLOW010000021.1 coordinate 11,106, forward strand.
GTTCGCTCGCATCGAGCGCGTTGAGCACGACGAGCCGCGCATCGTCGACCCAGCCGTCCGAATAGACGAAGCCGCGCTCGATCGACGCGACCAGCGGCGCCCCGGCCGGATGCCGGCGCATATCGATGCCGCGCGAGCCCGGCAGCAGTTCGCGCCGCGCGAGGTTGTCGTACAGAAACAGCCCCGCGCGGATCAGCCACGCGGGCCGCAGGTTCGGCATATGCGGCATCACGAAGCGCAGCGGCCACATGATGTGCGGCGCCGCGCGCAACAGCGTTTCGCGTTCCTGCAGCGCTTTGCGCACCAGCCCGAACTCGCGGTATTCGAGGTAGCGCAGGCCGCCGTGAATCAGCTTCGTGCTGGCCGACGATGTGTGCGCGGCGAGGTCGTCCTGCTCGCACAGCAGCACCGACAGGCCGCGCCCGGCCGCGTCGCGGGCGATGCCCGCACCGTTGATGCCGCCGCCCACGACGAGCAGGTCGAAAGGGGTGT
>DATLOW010000022.1:0-6213 GCA_035536055.1 Paraburkholderia sp.
CGAGTTCTTCAGCAGCGACGCGACCGGCGACACGCTGGCCGCGCAGCGCATCGGCCCGCGCATGGAGGATCTCGAAGCCGGATGGCGCGAAGACGTGCAGGCGGCGCTCGACGAAGCGACGCTGGTACTGCCCGCAGCCGTACAGCACGTAAGTACGGGCAAACGCGGCGAACATTCCGAACACATGGGTTATCTGCTCGCCGAAATGCAAAGCGTCGCGCGGCAGCACCCGGGCGCCACGTGGTAACGCCGCGCGGAGTATGACGATGACGACCGCCCACCTCACCGCACACGACACCGACGCCACGCTCACACGCGCATGGCAAGTGCTCGAGGCGGTTCCGGACCCGGAAATTCCGGTGGTATCGATTCGCGAGCTCGGCATTCTGCGCGAACTGCGGCGCGCGCACGATGGCACGCTCGAAGTGGTGATCACACCGACCTACTCCGGCTGCCCGGCAATGTCACAGATCGCCGAAGACATCGGCCGTGCGCTCGACGACGCGGCACTCGCCCCGTATCGGATCGTCACGGTACTGGCGCCCGCGTGGACCACCGACTGGATCACCGCCGAAGCGCGGGAAAAGCTGCGCGCCTATGGCATCGCGCCACCGGGCGGCAGCTGCGCCGCCAGCGCCGACGATAACGAAAGCGACGGCCCCGGCAGCGGCAGGACGCCAGCCGCCGCGAACCCTGCCCGCGTCAACGCAAAAATCATCCGCTTCGTCGCGCGTCCCGCTGCGCCGCCGCCCTGCCCGCGCTGCGGCTCCACACACACCGAGCGTCTCGCGCAATTCGGCTCGACCGCATGCAAGGCGCTTTACCGGTGTCTGGACTGCCGCGAACCGTTCGACTACTTCAAACCGTACTGATATGGCCACTCCGCAATTTCACCCGCTGCGTATTCGCGAAGTGCGTCCGGAGACTGCCGACGCTGTATCCGTGGCATTCGAGGTGCCGGCCGACCTGCGCGAACACTACCGCTTCACGCAAGGCCAGTTCGTCACACTGAAGGCGCATATCGACGGCGAGGAAACGCGTCGCTCGTATTCGATCTGCGTCGGCGTCACCGACTACGACCGCGACGGCGAATTGCGCATCGGCATCAAGCGCGTGCGCGGCGGCCGCTTTTCGAATTTCGCGTTCGACACGCTGCAGCCCGGCCACACCATCGACGTGATGACGCCCGACGGGCGCTTCTTCACGCATCTGAACGCCGAGCAAGGCCAGCAGTACGTCGCGTTCGCCGGCGGCTCGGGCATCACGCCGGTGCTCGCGATCATCAAGACCACGCTCGAGATCGAGCCGCGCAGCCGCTTCACGCTGATCTACGGCAACCGCAGCGTCGACTCGATCATGTTTGCCGAAGAGCTCGAGGACCTGAAGAACCGCTTCATGAGCCGCTTCGCGCTGTATCACGTGCTGTCGGACGATCTGCAGGACGTGCAGCTGTTCAATGGCGTGCTCGACCGCGACAAATGCGCGGCCTTCCTCGACGCGCTGGCGCCTGCGGCCGACATTGACGAAGCCTTCATCTGCGGCCCCGCCCCGATGATGGACGCCGCCGAAGCCGCATTGCAGGCCGCCGGGCTCGCGCCGCAAAAGATTCACGTCGAACGCTTCGGCACACCGTTGCCACAGGCCGGTGTCCCGCCCGTCGACGTCAGCAGCGACACACCGGCAGCGGACCTCGAAATCGTGCTGGACGGCAAGCGCCGCAAGCTGCGGCTGCCGTATCAAGGCCTCAGCGTGCTCGACGTTGGCCTGCGCGCCGGCCTCGCGCTGCCTTATGCGTGCAAGGGCGGCGTGTGCTGCACGTGCCGCGCGAAAGTGCTGGAAGGCGAAGTGAAAATGGACAAGAACTACACGCTCGAAGAGCATGAAATCCGCGACGGCTTCGTGCTGACCTGCCAGTGTCATCCGCTCAGCGACAAGGTGGTCGTGAGCTACGACGACCGCTAGGCGCGCGCTCCCGCGAGACCGCGCCGCACCGGCGCCGCGCTTCCGGCGGGATCGCGATCCGCTTACACTAGGGCCGCTTGCGCGTGGCAGATGCGCGCGCAAGCGGTCCTTTTTCGCCTACGCCGCATACGGCACAACAACAAACCATGGCCCGCACTCGATCCCCCGACCACGAAACCCAACGCGACCAGATCCTCGATCTCGCCGCCCAGAAGTTCGCCCACGCCAGCTATCCGACCACGTCGATGGCGGATCTCGCGGCCGCCAGCGGCACCTCGAAAGCGCGTCTGTACCACTACTACGAGAGCAAGGAAGCGATCCTGTTCGACCTGCTCGATCGCTACACCAAACGGCTGATGCTGATCATCGCCGAGGTCGAAGGCGCGAGCCAGCGGCGTGGCCTGACCGAACGCGAAGCGTTCGCGGAGCTGATCCGCGCGTTTCTCGCCGAATACGAAACCTCGCACAGCCGGCATGTGGCGCTGCTGAACGACGTCAAATATCTGGTCGAAGCACAGCGCGAAGTGATCCTGAACCGTCAGCGCGACGTGGTCGCCGCCTTCGCGCGGCAATTGGCGCGCGCCTACCCATCGAGAGTGAGCCGCGACAACCAGACGGCACTGACGATGATGGTGTTCGGCATGATCAACTGGACCTTCACGTGGCTCAAGCCGGGCGGACGCATGGGGTACGGCGAATTCGCCGAACAGGTGATCGGGATGATCGATCATGGGCTGTCGGCGCCGCAGTAACGCAGCGCCGTTCTACGCGTTGTGGTTCTCGAGCGACATCTGGCCGCGCCCCTTGCGAACGCCTGTTCTTATTTTTAACACATGAATTCAAACACTTAAACCCCTTCCTCAAAAGGCCAATCACTTAAGACCAGGCTGAAATACGGGTTTTCCCTAGTGATTAAACCGGTTCTCCATTACAATGCTTGCTGCGGCGCATCATGCCGTCTGATGAATAGGAGAACCCGCCATGAACAAGACCACCGCTTCAGCCAAACAGCCGATCGCCGTGCCCGATCGCGTACTGGCCGCTGCCGGCCTTGCGCCTGTACTGGTCCGGGAACTCAGCGTCAACGATCGCGAACGGCTGCTCAACCACTTCCTGAGCCTCGGTGGCGACGACCGTCTGCTGCGCTTCGGCCAGCTAACGCCCGACCACGTAATCCACAACTACGTGCGCGCCATCGACTTCCATCGCGATACGGTGTTCGGCGTATTCGACCGCAATCTGGAACTGGTCGGCGTGGGCCATCTTGCCTACCTGCCGGACGAAGACGGCAAGCGCACCGCTGAATTTGGTGTGTCGGTGGTCGAGCGCGCGCGCGGCCAGGGCATCGGCAGCAAACTGTTCGAACGCGCCGCGATCCGCAGCCGCAACACCCACGTTTCGACGCTCTATATGCACTGCCTGTCGCGCAACCGCACGATGATGCACATCGCGAAGAAATCGGGCATGAAGATCGAGTACGCGTACGGCGAAGCGGACGCCTACCTCACGCTGGCGCCCGCGGATCAATCCAGCATTCTGTCGGAAATGCTCGAAGAGCAGGCGGCGGCCTTCGATTACGCGCTCAAGCGTCAGGCGCGTCAGACCTCGACTCTGATCGAGTCGCTGCTGCCAGCCGAACTCGAGGCCTGAGCGTCGTTCGGCGCCATCCTGCCGCTTCGCGGCGCAGCATCAGCGTACCGGCAACGCGGTCGTTTCCTTGAAGGCCTCGAGCGCAAAACTCGTCTTCACGTCGATCACCGACGGGTGATGCAGCAGCACGTCCTGCACGAAGCGCGAAAAATGCGCCATATCCGCCACCTGCACACGCAACAGATAGTCCATATCGCCCGCCATCGCGTGGCACGCCACCACCTCTGGCCAGGTTTGCACCGCGGCGCGAAACAGCTCGGCGTGCGTTTTGCCCGCGTGCGCATGCGCCGCATGCGCCGCGTCGCCGCGCACACCGGGCGCACCAAGCAGCGGCCCGCCGCGTTTCTCGAGCCGCACATTGACGAACGCCAGCAGATCGAGCCCAAGCTTCTGCGCATCGAGCAGTGCAACGTAACCGCGAATCACGCCGCTTTCCTCCAGCCGGCGGATGCGACGCAAGCACGGGCTCGGCGACAGATTCACGCGCTCCGCCAGCTCCTGATTCGAGAGCCTGCCTTCCTGCTGAAGAATCGTGAGAATGCGCCGGTCGATCGCATCCAGCTCTATTGAAGGCATAGTCTGCCGCCCATTGGTTTATCCAAGCCATAAAATAGCGCAAATGTCGAGATCTGCATCCGATTTCGCAAATTTCCGTCTCGCGCGCGCGCCTAAACTTGCGCTATGCAGTCCGGTCGTACTGGACAGCTCCCGCCCCAGGAGACAGATATGCAAGTTCCCAGTTGGGACAACCCGGTCGGCACCGACGGTTTCGAATTCGTCGAATACACAGCACCCGATCCGAAGGCACTCGGCGCGCTGTTCGAACAACTCGGCTTCACCGCCATCGCGCGCCATCGTCACAAGGATGTGACGCTCTACCGGCAAGGCGACATCAACTTCATCGTCAATGCGGAGCCCGATTCGTTCGCACAGCGCTTCGCGCGTATGCATGGCCCATCGATCTGCGCGATCGCGTTCCGCGTGCAGGACGCCGCCAAGGCGTACCGGCGCGCGCTGGACCTCGGCGCGTGGGGCTTCGACAACAAAACCGGTCCGATGGAATTGAACATTCCGGCGATCAAGGGCGTCGGCGATTCGCTGATCTATTTTGTCGACCGCTGGCGCGGCAAAAACGGCGCAACGCCAGGCAGCATCGGCGATATCGGCATCTACGACGTCGATTTCGAACCGATTCCAGGCGCCGCGGCGGCCGATCCGAACCCGACCGGCCATGGCCTGACCTACATCGACCATCTGACGCACAACGTGCACCGCGGCCGCATGCGCGAATGGGCCGAATTCTACGAGCGGCTGTTCAACTTTCGCGAAGTGCGCTACTTCGACATCGAAGGCAAGGTGACCGGCGTCAAGTCGAAAGCGATGACCTCACCGTGCGGCAAGATCCGCATCCCGATCAACGAGGAAGGTTCAGAAAAAGCCGGGCAGATCCAGGAGTATCTGGACGCCTATCACGGCGAAGGCATTCAGCATATCGCGCTCGGCTCCGGAGACATCTATCGGACCGTCGATGGCCTGCGCGCCGCGGGCATCGCGTTGCTCGATACCATCGATACCTACTATGAACTGGTGGACCGCCGCGTGCCCGATCACGGCGAGCCGCTGGAAGAACTGCGCAAACGCAAGATCCTGATCGACGGCGCACACGACGACCTGCTGCTGCAGATCTTCACCGAGAACCAGATCGGCCCAATCTTCTTCGAGATCATTCAGCGCAAGGGCAACCAGGGCTTCGGCGAAGGCAACTTCAAGGCGTTGTTCGAATCGATCGAACTGGATCAGATCCGGCGCGGTGTCGTCAAAGACAACGCATAGGAAGAGACAAGGCGCGAGCGAGACCCGCCGTGCGCCGGTTAGTCAGGCGGACAGCGTCAGCTGCCCGATGAGTTGGACCGCCGCGTGACCGAAGCCGAACGCTCCGCGCCAGCCGTCGCGGATGCCACCTGGGTCGCGCGGAACGTCGTGAGGTTCGTCTGTGCGCTGTTTGAGCGCACCGGGGCGCTCATGGAAAAGAATGCTGCCGAGACCAACAGGAAGGTCTGAACGTGCTTGCTGTTCATATCTGCTCCTCTTTCTGACCACCTGCGCTGCGAAGCTCTGCCTCATGCGGAACGTTGCGGGAAAGCACAGGTGGGTGGTTAGACAGCGCGTCGAACGCCGGTTCCGGCAGCAGGCAGCTTTTACAGGTTGTTACACCAGCAAACAAAACGGAATATCCGGCGTCATACAGGTGTCATTGCAGATAAGGGTCCGCCAGCGCGCATTCCGGCCCTGGTTGTCCGAGGCGGCGGGTTTTTCCCAGTGCTACCATCGACGGAAACCCGTCAATATGGCGGCGGCGCGCAAGCGCCACCCGGCCGAAGCGTTCACGAGATGCCAAGGCCAGACAGTTTTGGTGATCCCAAATCGCTGGAGGAGTACACATAATGAATGCCCCGCTAGACGCAGATCAGCGCGCATCGCTCGAAGCCGCGCTATCTTCCGTCACGCTTGACGACAAATACACGCTCGAACGCGGCCGCGCGTACATGAGCGGCATTCAGGCGCTGGTGCGCCTGCCGATGCTGCAGCAGGAGCGCGACA
>DATLOW010000023.1:0-4253 GCA_035536055.1 Paraburkholderia sp.
GTAGCCCTTGATGTACTGCGCGCCGGCGTTCCAGCTGCGGATGTGGCCTTCGCGGTCGAGCATGAAGATCGCATAGTCCTGGATGTCCTGCACGATGCGTGCGAAGCGTTCGGAACTGGCGTCGATCGCGGGCGTGGCAGCGGCGGGCGGGGCGGCGTTGACCGGGCTGCGGGCGATGAAGATGCAGTTGTAGCCAGCCAGCGTCCCCGCTGACGGGCACACCGCACGCAGCGAGACCGTCACGTGCAGTTCCGCGCCGCTGCGGCTGGTGAGCCGGCGTTCACTGTCGCTGCGGCCGGTGCGCGCGGCATCCTCCAGATCGCGGCCGGCAGCGGCGGTGTCGTATAGCGACGACAACGGGCGGCCTTGTACGTCTGCTTCCGAATAGCCCGTCAGTTGTTGCGCGCCCGCGTTCCACGCGATCACGAAGCCGTGGGCGTCGAGCATCGCGAGTGCGGTGTGGTCGAGCGCGGCGATAAAGGGGCGTAGGGACTCGCTGTCCGTGGCCGTCGCGTTGCGAGCAGTGCGACGGGAAGCGTCGTCGCTGTCGGGCACGGATTTTCGGTCGCGGATATTCATGGGGCGTCGAGTTTCTATAGTCTGCGGAAAAAGAGATTGATGCGTATCTTATTCCTGATCAGGTGACAACTGGCGTGGGCGGGAACTGTTGCCCTTTTTGGGTGCTTGTGGAGGAGGCAGCAGGTTACGTACCTGGGAGCGGGGGCTGATTGACGGCAACGGCCGGAACGCCAGGACCCACCGAGGTCGCATAGCTTGCAGCAGCGTCGGACACCATCGCATTGCCGGAATCCGAAACGTGAAGCGCAATTCCGGAATTGCCAGCATGGGTGGCGGCCTGGGGGTCGCAGTTGCCAGTTTGGCCGGTGCGTTGTCTGGTGCCAACGGAAAAGAGCTGCCGCTGCTCGTCGTTCCGGCCGCTGCGTTGGTCGTACTGTGCATGCGTGGCGATCGTGACTGGGGCAACGCCCTGCGGAAAACGTCAAATATAAGAAACAGCGCCGCAGCCATGTCCCAAAGTTATGGGACACGCGTTCTTGCGGAATTTATGTTGCAAGGCTGTCGGCCAAGGAAAATAGATTGGATCGCTAACTAGTTTGGAGCCCTTTCCTGTCAAACACTTCTTCAACGCCATAGCGGCGAAAAGATCGACGAGGCTCGCGGCAGGGCTCTAACGGAATTGGACATGAGCAGTTCCATTTCACTGCGGTCGTCGGTCGAAGCATCGATTCGCCCGGACTATCCTCGACGTTTGTACGCTCGCTCGCGAGATCCTCTGTCGAAGGCGATGAAGACACTCCACGAGAAGGAAAACAATGCGCGTCTCGAAGATGACCTTATCCGTCTCTGGCGAGCTGAGACAGACTTGCCCAAGGCCCTGCCCGGTGATCTGGCGTGCACACACAGCCAAAAGCAAAAACCCCGTGAGCTCAACGAGCTCACGGGGTTTTCTGAATCTGGCGGAAAGGGTGGGATTCGAACCCACGGTACGGTATAACCGTACACCGGATTTCGAGTCCGGCGCATTCGACCACTCTGCCACCTTTCCTAAATTCTTGGCTTTTACTCCAAGCCGCTTTCACATCGCTTCAGGCGACAGCCTTGCTTCTGTTCAGCGCTTCACCAAGCGGGTCGCTGCTCGGCGAAGCGAAGATTATAGAACAGTTGAATGCGGTTTCCAAGCCCTTTTTGCATGCCCACCTGCTGAGCCGGAAAAAGCACCCGAGGCAAACCCGGCTCAGCCCGCGGCCGCCACTTCGAGCCGCTCGACGCCGCCCAGATACGGCCGCAGCGCTGTCGGCACCGTCACCGAACCATCCGCGTTCTGGAAATTCTCCAGCACCGCAACCAGCGTGCGACCCACCGCGAGGCCCGAACCATTCAGCGTATGCACGAGTTCCGTCTTGCCCTGCGCATTGCGGAAGCGCGCCGCCATACGCCGCGCCTGGAACGCCTCGGTGTTCGAGCAGCTCGAGATTTCGCGATACGTGTTCTGCGCCGGCAGCCACACTTCGAGGTCGTAGGTCTTCGCGGCCGAGAAGCCCATATCGCCGGTGCACAGCGTGATCACCCGGTACGGCAGCTCCAGCTTCTGCAGGATCGCCTCCGCATGGCCGACCATCTGCTCGAGCGCGTCATACGAGCTTTCCGGTGCGACGACCTGCACCATCTCGACCTTGTCGAACTGATGCTGGCGGATCATGCCGCGCGTGTCGCGGCCATACGAACCCGCTTCGGAGCGAAAGCATGGCGAATGCGCGGTCAGGCGGATCGGCAGCGCGTTCAGTTCCTGGATGCTGTCGCGCACCGTGTTGGTCAGCGAGATCTCGGAAGTCGAAATCAGATACTGCGTGATCGTGTTCTCGCCACCGCCCTTCTCGACGCGGAACATATCGTCGGCAAACTTCGGCAACTGGCCGGTACCGAACAGGATCTCCGGGTTCACGATGTACGGCGTGTAGATTTCCGTGTAGCCGTGCTGTTGCGTGTGCGTGTCGATCATGAACTGCGCGAGCGCACGGTGCAGCCGCGCGATCTGCCCGCGCAGCATCGTGAAGCGCGCGCCCGACAGCTTCGCGCCGGTTTCAAAGTCGAGACCGAGCGGCGTGCCGACGTCAACGTGGTCTTTCACGTCGAAATCGAACTGGCGCGGCGTGCCCCAGCGGCGCACTTCGACGTTGCCGGTTTCGTCGCGGCCCACCGGCACGCTTTCGTGCGGCAGGTTCGGCACGCCGAGCGACAGTTCCTCGATACGTTTCTGAACGATGTCGAGCCGCTCCGCCGAAGCCTTCGTCTCGTCGGCAATGCCGTTCACCTCGGCCATCTGCGCCGAGGCGTCCTCGCCGCGCCCTTTCATCGCGCCGATCTGCTTCGACAGGCTGTTGCGGCGCGCCTGCAGTTCTTCGGTGCGGGTCTGGATGGCGCGGCGTTCCGCTTCGAGCGCGGCGAACGCTGCGACGTCGAGGGTATAGCCGCGGTCGGCGAGGCGTTTCGCGACGCCTTCGAGGTCTTTGCGCAGCAGCTGGGAGTCGAGCATGACGAGGGGGAGTTCGTTGTGTGAAGCTGCGATTTTAGCGCACCGCCGTGCGTCGCCCACCCACAACCCGCGTCTTATGCCATCCGGCCGAGTCCAGCCTCGTTACAGCCTAGTTTTTCTTCGGTTTATGCTCGGCGCGCCACTGCGCATCGAGTTCGGCAAGCCGCGTCAGCTTCTCGCCGATCTTGCCTTCGAGGCCGCGCGGCGTCGGTTGATACCAGTGCTGCTCACGCATGTTGTCGGGCAGGTAGGTCTCGCCCGCGGCGTACGCATCGGGCTCGTCGTGCGCGTAGCGGTACTCGTGGCCGTAGCCGAGTTCCTTCATCAACTTTGTCGGCGCATTGCGCAGATGCACCGGCACCGCGCGCGACTGATCCTTACCGACGAACGCCCGCGCCGCGTTGTATGCCATGTAGCCCGCGTTGGACTTCGGCGCAACCGCCAGATAGATGATCGCCTGTGCCAGCGCCAGCTCGCCTTCCGGCGTGCCGAGCCGTTCATAGGTCTCGGCTGCGTCGAGCGCGATGCGCGCCGCGCGCGGATCGGCAAGGCCGATGTCTTCCCACGCCATGCGCACGATGCGGCGCGCCAGATAACGCGCGTCCGCGCCGCCGTCGAGCATCCGGCAGAACCAGTACAACGCGCCATCCGGATTGCTGCCGCGCACCGACTTGTGCAGCGCGCTGATCTGGTCGTAGAACGCGTCGCCGCCCTTGTCGAAGCGCCGCAGGTTTTCGGCCAGCGCGCTGCCGAGCAACGCACCGTCGATCTCCCTGGTCTTCTGCTGCGCGGCCGCGCGCGCGACGATCTCGAGGTTGTTCAGCAGCTTGCGGCCGTCGCCGTCGGCAGAACCGATCAGCGCATCGCGCGCCTCGTCGCTGAACGTGAGGCCGCCCAGTTCCTGCTGGGCGCGCTCGAGCAGTTCGCGCAGTTCGTCCGCATCGAGGCTCTTCAGCACATACACGGCCGCACGCGACAGCAATGCGCTGTTCACTTCGAACGACGGGTTCTCGGTGGTCGCGCCGACGAACACGAACAGCCCCGATTCGACGTGCGGCAAGAACGCATCCTGCTGGCTCTTGTTGAAGCGATGCACCTCGTCGACGAACACCAGCGTCTGCCGGCCATGCGCGCGATGCACCTGCGCGGTCTCGACCGCTTCGCGAATATCCTTCACGCCCGACAGCACCGCCGACAG